>JASHUW010000030.1 GCA_030039815.1 Alphaproteobacteria bacterium | reverse complement strand
GCGGTGCGCGCCGCCTCGGCGAGCCGGCCGATTTCGGCCGCAGCCTGCCACAGATCGAGCCGCTCGGCGTGCCGCACCACCGGCACGGTCAGTCCCGCCGGGGTCTGCGTCGCAATGCCGATATGGACATCGCAGTAGCGGTGAAGCACACCGGCATCGTCGTCGAAGCGCGCGTTGATCTGGGGATGTTCCGCGGCCGCCCTGACGATCGCACGCACCAGGAACGGCAGCAAGGTCAGGCGGCCGCGCTCCTTTTGCGTCTCATTGAGATGTGCGCGCAATTCCTCGAGTGCGGTGACATCAACCGCCTCGACATAGGCGAAATGGTGGATGCGCCGCCACGCCTCCTGCAGGTGCTCGGCGATCGCCCGGCGTAGCCCGACCAGCGGCACGTCCTCGATCTCGTCGCGTTGCGGGGTCACGGCAGCCGGCGCCGCCTCCCGCCGCTCGGCGTAGGCGAGCACGTCCGAGTGGGTAATCCTGCCCTCGGGGCCGGTACCGCGCACCAGCCGCAGATCGATCCCGAGATCGCGCGCTCGGTTGCGCACCGCCGGCGCGGCGAGGGGCTTACCCTCACCCGGCTCGTCGCTTCGCGTCTCGCCAGCGACGGACGGGTGGGGGTGGGCTGCCTCCGCATCCGTCTCGAGCACCACCAAGTCGGAGCCCACCGCCAGCTTCTCGCCGACCTTGCCGCCCAGCGCCACGACAGTACCGGCGACGGGCGAGGGGATTTCGACTGTCGCCTTGTCGGTCATGACCTCGGCCAGCGGGTCTTCCTCGTCGATCGTATCGCCGATCTTGACCAACCAGCCGACGATCTCGGCCTCGGTCGTGCCTTCGCCAATATCCGGCAGCTTGACGACGCGCCGCACGGTGCTCACGCCTCCAAGGCCCGGCGGATCCCGGCGGCCACCCGTTGCGGCCCGGGGAAATATGCCCATTCGAGTGCGTGCGGATAGGGCGTGTCGTAGCCGGTCACCCGCTCGATCGGCGCTTCGAGGTGATAGAAACATTCTTCCTGCACCAGCGCCGACAACTCGGCGCCATAGCCGCAGGTCCGTGTCGCCTCATGCGCGATCACGCAGCGCCCGGTCTTCTTCACCGAGCCGGCGATGGTATCGAGGTCGAGCGGCAACAGCGTGCGCAGGTCGATGACCTCGGCGTCGGCCCCCGCCTCTTCCGCGGCGGCGAGCGCGACATGCACCATCGTGCCGTAGGCGAGCACGGTGACGGCGCTGCCCGGCCGGACGATCGCCGCCTGGCCGAGCGGCACGGTGTAGTAACCCTCCGGCACGTCCGCTTGGGGGTGGCTCGACCACGGCCGCGCCGGCCGGTCGGGATGGCCGTCGAAGGGGCCGTTGTAGAGCCGCTTCGGCTCGAAGAACACGACCGGGTCGTCATCCTCGATCGCGCTGATGAGCAGCCCCTTGGCGTCGTAGGGATTGGACGGCATCACCGTCTTCAGCCCACAGACATGCGCGAAAATCGCCTCGACGCTTTGCGAATGCGTCTGCCCGCCGAAAATCCCGCCGCCGCACGGCGCGCGCACGGTGATCGGCGCGCAGAACTCGCCCGCCGAGCGGTAGCGGATGCGCGCCGCCTCGGAGATCAGCTGGTCCGTCGCCGGATAGATGTAATCGGCGAACTGGATTTCGACGATCGGGCGCAGGCCATAGGCGCCCATGCCGACCGCGGCGCCGAGCATCGCGCCCTCGGCGATCGGGGCGTCGAACACCCGGCGCTCGCCGTGCTTTTTCTGCAGTCCCTCGGTGACCCGGAACACGCCGCCATAAAACCCGACATCCTCGCCGAAGATCAGCACCTTGGGGTCGCGCTCCAGCATCACGTCGATTGCCGAGTTGAGTGCCTGGACCATCGACATCGCGGTCATGGCTGGCCCTCCGCCTCGCGCAGCTGACGCCGCAAATTCCACGGCATCTCCTTGTAGACATCCTCGAACAGCGTCTCGATGCCGAAATGCGGCCCCTCGCCGAGCGTGCCGTAGGTCTGCGCCTCGCGGTCGGTGTCGCGCACCGACTGGGTCAGCTCCTTCTCCTGCGCCGCGTGCCGTTCCTCCGACCATTCGCCGAGATGGATGAGGTGGTGCTTCAGCCGCTCCACGGGATCGCCCAATGGCCAGGTCTTGGCCTCGTCGGCCGGGCGGTAGCGGTTCGGGTCGTCGCTCGTCGAATGCGAGCCGGCGCGGTAGGTGAAATGCTCGATCAAGGTCGCGCCGTGATTGGCGCGCGCCCGCTCGGCGGCCCATTGCGTCGCCGCGTAGACCGCGAGGAAATCGTTGCCGTCGACCCTGAGGCACGCCAGCCCGAAACCGATCGCCCGCGCCGCGAAGGTCGCCTCCTCGCCGCCCGCCACCTCCTGGTGCGAGGAGATCGCCCACTGGTTGTTGACGACGTTGAGCACGACGGGCGCGCGGTACACCGCGGCAAAGGTGAGGGCGTGGTGGAAATCGGCCTCGGCCGTCGCGCCCTCGCCGATCCACCCGGCGGCGATGCGCGTGTCGCCCGCATAGGCCGAGGCCATCGCCCAGCCCACCGCCTGCGGCAGCTGCGTGCCGAGATTGCCCGACAGCGTGTAGTAGGAATACGCGCGCGACGAATAGAGCACCGGCAGCTGCCTTCCCTTCAGCGGGTCGTGCGCATTGGAATAGACCTGGCACATCAGATCGAGGATCGGGTAGCCGCGCGCGATCAACAGCCCCTGCTGGCGATAGGTCGCGAACAGCATGTCGTCGGGCTTGAGCGCCATCGCCTGCGCTACCGACACCGCCTCCTCGCCGGTCGAGGTCATGTAGAACGAGGTTCGACCGGCGCGCTGCGCGCGATACATGCGCGCATCGTAGGCCCGGGTCAGCATCATCGCCCTGAGGCCCTGGCGCAGCGTCTCGGGGGCGAGATGCGGGTCCCACTCGCCTACCGCCCGGGAATCTTGACCACCCTCGTCATCGAGCACGCGGATTAGCGCCGTCGCCAGCGGGTGCGTCTCGACCGATGGCACGTCGATCGCCGGGCGCGCGAACCCGCCCGCCGGCGGCAGGCGGAAATACGAAAAATCGGGCCGCTGGCCGGGGATCGAGCGATGCGGCGGGATGTGCAGCCGCAACGGCTCTGGCGTGGAAGGCTGGGCGGAAGACTTGGCAACGGGAATGTCGTTCATCTGCCGGGCACCGCGCTGGGTCGCTGTGAAGCGTTACTGGGGGCCTCCACTCGCGCGCGATTATACACGCACCCCGCCGCCAATGGTTCCGTTACATCGAGCGGCGTAGCCGCGCCATGCCGGAGAGCCAGCGGTCGTAATCGTCAGCCTTGCGGCGGAAATAGGTTGCCACCTCGGAGTGCGGCAGGATCAGGAAGCGCTCAGCGTCCAGCCCCTCGACCACCGCGTCGGCGACCGCTTCCGGGGTCAAGACGCCGTCCATGTCCGGCACGCCGCGCTCAATGCCGGCGAGCATCGCGGTGTCGACCCCCTGCGGGCACAGCACCGACACCTTGACGCCGCGGTCGCGGCCGGCGATCGCCAGATTCTCGGCAAAGCCGAGCGCGGCGTGCTTGGTCGCGG
>JASHUW010000372.1 GCA_030039815.1 Alphaproteobacteria bacterium | reverse complement strand
TTTCGGTCACGAGATAGCCGCTGATCACAAAGAACACGAAGACGCCAACGAGGCCGAGCGAGCACTGGTTGTGCGTCGCCCATACCAGCGGCTCGTTGCGCTGCGTGCCGTAGGCGATCAGCCACGAATGCGAGAAGATCACCGACAGCGCCGCGATCAGCCGCAAGAAGTCGAAATTATTGACGTGACGGCCAAGCGTAGCAGTCGGCATCAAGCGCTCCCGAATGCGACCGCTCTTGCCGGATTCGGCGCGGCTGCGCAACATCTCATCAACAATGACGGAACCGGCGGACATAACGGTGGTCGAGCCCGTCTTAATCCGACCCGCCGTGCCGACAGACGGCGCCGCGCTGATCGCGGCTGCCGCGCAGATCGATGCCGAGACCGAGTTCCTCGGCGTTCCCGGCCAGCCACATCCCTGGGCGGAGCGGCCTGACGCGGAGCTGCGCAGCCTCAACGATAGCGGCCGCGGCATTGTCCTTCTGGCGGTGACGAAGGACGACGCGATTGTCGGCTATCTATCGGCCTTCACCGGCCATTTCGCCCGCAATCGCGGCAATGTGTTCATCGCCGTCATCGGACTGCGCGAGGCTTATCGCGGCCAAGGTATCGGCACCCGACTCTTTGAGGAGGTCGAGGAATGGGCGCGCCGCCGCCACGCCTGGCGGCTCGAATTGCGGGTCAGTTCGTTGAACGAACGCGGCCAGGCGCTTTACCGCAAGCGTGGCCTGGAGATCGAAGGCCGTATTCGCGCGGGCGTCTTCCGCCGCGGCGCCTGGACCGACGATTTCTGGATGGGGAAGCTGCTCGAACCGATCCCCGGCCGCAGACTGGCGATCGTGCCGACCGAAAGCGCGCCTGTCCCCGCCGTGGCGCCAAGCGAGGCGATTCCCGCGTTGCGCGAGATGCGCGCCGGAGACGGCGTCGCGTTTCGCGCCTGGGAGACGCGGGTGGCGGAGAGTGCGCCCTTCGCGCTCAAGTTGCCGAGCGAAGTCCCCACCGCCGACGCGGTCGAGCGCGACCTCAGCCATCCACCCAAGGACCCGCGCCTCTGGCTCGTGGCGACCGCGCCGGCGCGACATGGCGGCGAGGCCATTGTCGGGTTCGCATCCGCCAATATCGAGTACGGCTTCCGGATGCAGCACGACGCGTTCATCAATGTCGCGATCATGCCGGAATGGCAGGGGCGAGGGCTCGGTCGCAAGATGCACGACCGTGTCGAGGCGTGGGCGCTCGATCGCGGCGTACGCCGGCTCACTGCGGCGGTGCAGGCGCCCAACCGGAGCGACCGCGCCTTTGTCGCCGCGCTCGGCTACGAGACCGAGGTGACGATGCGCTGCTACTCGATGATCGGCGGTCGCATGATCGACCGACTGCGGGTCGGCAAGCTTTTTGGCGCGTAACTCACGACGGGCCGAAGACCTGGTCGATCCAACGGTCGAGCCCGGGCGCAATGCGTTCGTAACCGGCGGCGTTGAAGTGCAGATAGTCGGGCGACAGCGCGTTGCTCAGCATGCCTTTTGGGTCGAGCAGCGGTTGCCCGATATCGGTCGCCCAGATTGTCTGCCCATCGGCGCAGGAGCCGAGCATCTGATTGACCTGGCTGGCCTCGACCCGAAGCTGGTCCCACGGCGCGCCGCCACGCGGCGTCAGGCCCAGCAGCAGGATGCGCGTGCTCGGCAGTTTCTGGCGCAGCTGGATCAGCACTCGGCGCACGCCTTCGGCCGCTTCTGCAGGCGGCCGGCCATGGCCGAGATCGTTGGTGCCGATCATCACGATCACGCCTTTCGGTGTCGGTCCGTCGAGATTGCCGTGGTCGAGCCGCCAGCGCAGGTGCTCGGTGCGATCGCCGCTCACCCCCGCGTCGAGCACGCCGCGTGGCGCCAGATTGGCGTCCCACACGCGCTTTGCGTCCCAGAGCGGTTCGTCCCAACGCTCGGTAATCGAATCGCCGAAGAAGAGGATGCGATAAGGCGTGCTTTTGACCCTGGCGTTGATGCGGTGGAAGGTGGAGATCGCCTCGGGTTCGGTTCGCGGGGCAGGAGGCGCCGCGAAGGAGTTGAACGCCCCGCATTTGATCTGCGCTTCGGCGGGCAGCGCGGCGACTAATAGGACAAGAGCGAAGGCGGCGAGCCGAACAAAGCTCATTCGTGACACACCTTTGCGCAGACTTTCGGATTGACGGCGAGACGTGCAAGCAGCGCCGGGCTAGGATAGCGGTAAACTGCTGAGGGCGCGAGCGATGGCCTTGGAATTCCGTCCGCTGCACGGTGCGTTCGCCGCCGAGGTGATCGGCGCGTCAGCGGACCTTCGCGTCGATGACGCCGCCCTGCGGGACATCGAGGCGGCGTGGTTCCGCTACGGCGTTCTGGTCTTCCGCGACCTCGATATGACCCCTGCCGAGCATGTCGCGTTTACCCGCCGGCTCGGCCCGTTGCACATCATGGTGCCGTCGGAGTTCAACCTTCCCGATTTTCCCGAGGTCTGGGTCGTCGGCAACGCCGAGGAGAACGGCAAGCCGCTGGGTCTGCGCGGCGCCGGCATGGGGTTCCACACCGACGGCGAGGACAAGATCGTCCCCAACGCCGGCTCGTTCCTTTATGCCAAGATCGTCCCGCCCGAGGGCGGCGATACGCTCTTTGCCGACATGCGCGCGGCCTATGCCGCGCTGCCGGACGACGTGAAGCGAAAGATCGCCGGCCATCGCGCTCGGTTCAGCCGCGCCGACATGCACGCGATCAACTATCCCGACATGCGCCCCTACACGCCCGAGGAACTAGCGGCACGCCCAGACGTCTACCACCCGCTGGTGCGCCGCCACGACAAAAGCGGCGGGGTCTCGCTTTATATCGGCCGCTGGGCCTGCGACATCGAGGGCATGCCTAAGGACGAGGGCCGGGCGCTGGTCGCCTGGCTGCAGGAATTCGCCCGCCAGAACCGCTTCGTCTACCGCCATCGCTGGCGCGACGGTGACGCGGTGCTGTGGGACAATCGCTGCACCCAGCATTGCGCTACGCCGTTCGACGAAGCGCGCTGCACCAGACTCATGCACCGCACGACGCTCGAAGGCGAAGTGCCGATCATGGCTTGAACAACGGAGGAAACATGGCCGATTACGCGAGCCGCTGGCCGAACTACCAGGAAGGCGACTTCATCCTCAAGGACTACCGCTTTGCCAGCGGCGAGGTGCTGCCGGAGCTAAAGCTGCATTATCGCGTCATGGGCGTGCCGCAGCGCGACGCATCGGGCAAGATCGTCAACGGCCTGCTTTTGCTTCAGGGCAATACCGGCACCGGCGAGAACTGGCTGCGCCCTAGCCTCGCCGACCACCTCTACGGCCCCGGCCAGCCGCTCGACGCCCGCAACTATTTCATCATCATGCAGGACGCGCTGGGCCGCGGCGGCTCGTCGAAGCCGTCGGATGGCCTTCGGGGCAACTTCCCGCGTTACCGCTACCGCGACATGGTCGATAGCGGCTATCGCCTGATCACCGAGGGCCTCGGCGTCGGCCATCTCCGCCTCGTGATCGGCAGCTCGATGGGCGGCATGCACGCCTGGATGTGGGCCGAGATGCACCCGGATCTGATGGACGGGGTGATCCCGATCTCTTGTCAGCCGGTGCAGATCAGCGGTCGCAACTGGCTCGGCCGCCGCGCTCAGGCCGAGGCGATCCGGCACGATCCCGACTGGAACAACGGCTTCTACGACAAGAACCCGCGGCATTACATCTACGCCGCCGCCGGTAATTTCGGCACCGAGAGCCCGACCCGCATCCAGGAAATGGCGCCGACCCTCGACGCCGCCAACGCGCTCTATGAGAAGCGCCTCGCCGACGCCGCCAAGGGCGACGCCAACAACCAGCTTTGGGCGATCGAGGCGATCATGGACTACGACCCGGAGCCCGATCTCGACAAGATCAAGGCCAAGGTCATGCTGATCAACGATCAGGAAGACCACGCCAATCCGCCCGAGCTCGGCACCGTCGAGCGCGCGATGAAACGCGTCAAGAACGGCCGTTACGTGCTGATCCCGGCCGGTCCCGACACGCACGGGCATTTCAGCCATTTCTATGCCGAGCTGTGGAAGCCGTATCTGATCGAGTTCCTCGCCGAACTCGGTCCCGAACGCGCCGCGGCGGCGGAGTGAGCGCGCCGAAGCCGCTATAATCAACCACAAGAGACGGTGAGGCAGTGAGATTGCGGTGGACAAATCCTCACCGCCTCGCGGCCTCCGTGGTGAATTCATCGGCGCTTCGCGCCCAAAAAGCACCGGAGGATGGCTGAGATGCCGCTACGCGCCCTGCTGCTGACCGCCCTTGTCGCTCTCGCCGCGCCCGCGCTGGCGCAGGAAGAGAATACCAAGGGCACCACCAATTGGCCCGGCTATCAGGAGGGCGA
>JASHUW010000371.1 GCA_030039815.1 Alphaproteobacteria bacterium | reverse complement strand
AGCCGCGTCGCCAAGGTGCGCGGCAGCCTGCCGTCACTCAAGCACGACCGCGACTTCACGCCGCCGGAGCTGGTCTCTCGCCGGCTCGCCGCCGAGTAGCGTCGAGCGGCTCAATCCCCTGACGAAACAGGCCTCTTCACCGCTCGTTGGCACTATTGGCCCACGATTGCCAAATTCCTCTGCCGCGCTATATAGATGGGAGGGTTAGGAGGTCGCGTCGATGATCCGGTTTTCTCTGCGCTGCAAGGAGGGCCATGAGTTCGAGGCCTGGTTCCAAAGCGGCGAGGGGTATGAGGCCCAGCTTCAGGCGGGTGAGGTCGCGTGCCCCGAATGCGGCGATACGCATGTCGAGAAGGCGCTGATGGCGCCGAGCATCGGTCGCTCGCGTGAGGCCAGGCCGCCGATCTCGCCGGCCCAAATGCGCCAGATGCTGGTGCAGATGCGCAAGCAGGTCGAGCAGAACTGCGATTATGTCGGTCCGCAATTCGCCGAGGAGGCGCGCAAGATTCATTACGGCGAAGTCGATCCGCGCGGCATCTATGGCGAGGCGACCGATACCGAGTCGAAGGAGCTGGCCGAAGAGGGCATCGAATTCGGCCGCATCCCGTGGATCCAGCCAACCGACGCGTAAGCCTCACGGCTTGACCGCCACCACCAGGTAGTTGACCGACAGATCGTCGGTCTCAGCCCAATCGCCGCTGAGCGGCCGGTAGCGCAGGCCCTTGAGCCGTGTCGGTGTCAACCCGGCGCGGCGCAGCCCGAGCACGAATTCCGAGGGGCGCAGGAAACGCCGCCAGTCATGCGTGCCGCGCGGCAGCCAGCGCATCACGTACT
This sequence comes from Alphaproteobacteria bacterium, assembly GCA_030039815.1. Classification (GTDB taxonomy): domain Bacteria; phylum Pseudomonadota; class Alphaproteobacteria; order ATCC43930; family CGMCC-115725; genus DATARH01. The sequence continues at coordinate 2,915 of JASHUW010000371.1, read as the reverse complement.
CGGCGCCGACGATGGCGAGCGCGTGGGCCTGCGGCGTGCGGTTGAGGGTTGCGCCGATGAACGCGCCGCCCGGCTTGACCAGTGCGCTGCACGCGGCGAGTAGCGCCTCCGGGTCGGCGACGTGCTCGATGATTTCCAGCGCCAGCACCACATCGAACCGCCTCTTGTCGGCGGCCAGCGATTCGGCGGTCTCGCTGCGGTAGTCGATCGCGAGCCCGCCGGAAGCGGCGTGCTCGCGGGCGACGGCGATGGCGTCCGCGTCGGCGTCGATCGCCGTGACCGCGAAGCCGAGCCGCGCCATCGGCTCGGCGATGAGGCCGCCGCCGCAGCCGATATCGCACAGGCTCAGCCCGGCGAACGGCGCGAGCGAGCGCGGGTCGCGGTGGAAATGCGCATCGAGCGCGCCGCGGATGAAGGCGAGGCGCGCCGGGTTCAGTCGGTGCAGCGGCCGATAACTGCCGGCCGGGTCCCACCACCCAGCCGCGTGCCGGGAGAAGCGCGCGACTTCCTCCTGGTCGATCGTCCGATCGATTGTCGGGTCGTCCCGCTGTTTGATGGTCTCGCCGGTTGCCTTCATGTCACCATATTAACGTCGGCGATATGGCTCCCGCTGCCGCAAAAGAGTATGCGAGGGGTCGGGCGCCGGCATAACACCGCGTGGAAGCTGTTGCGAGAAGAGATGGCGCGTATCGTTCAGAAATTCGGCGGCACTTCGGTCAAGGATATCGATCGCATCCGCAACGCGGCGAAGCGCGTCAAGCGCGAGGTGGATGCCGGCAACGAGGTCGTCGTCGTCGTCTCGGCGATGGCTGGCACGACCAACCAGCTCGTCGAGTGGACGCAGACGATGAGCCCGCTGCACGATACGCGTGAATACGACACGATCGTCGCCAGCGGGGAGCAGGTCACCGCCGGCCTCATGGCATTGGCATTGCAGGACATCGGCGTCGATGCCCGGTCCTGGCTTGGCTGGCAGATCCCGATCCGCACCGACGATGTGCATGGCAAGGCGCGGATCGAGCGGATCGAGACCGGCGAGCTCGGGCGACGGCTTGCCGCGGGTCAGGTCGCGGTGGTCGCCGGGTTTCAGGGCCTCGGCGCTGACGGGCGGATCACCACGCTGGGGCGCGGCGGGTCGGACACCTCGGCGGTCGCGCTGGCGACGGAGCTCAAGGCCGATCGTTGCGACATCTTCACCGATGTCGACGGCATCTACACGTCCGACCCGCGCATCGTTGCGAAAGCGAGGAAGCTCGATAGAATCGCCTTCGAGGAAATGCTTGAGATGGCCTCGCAGGGCGCGCGCGTGCTGGAGACGCGCTCGGTGGCGATGGCGATGAACAACCGGGTGCGCCTGCAGGTGCTGTCGAGCTTTGTCGACGTGCCGGGCACGCTCGTGACCGATGAGGAAGAGATCGTGGAACATCGCGTGGTCAGCGGCATCGCCTATAGCCGCGACGAGGCCAAGATCACGGTCGAGCATGTCGCCGACCGGCCCGGGGTCGCGGCGGCGCTGTTCGGGCCCCTCGCCGACAGCGCCATCAATGTCGACATGATCGTGCAGAACGTATCGGCTGACGGGGCGACGACCGACATGACCTTTACCGTCGGCCGCGCCGACCTCGACCGCGCGCTCGCGGTGCTCGAAGAGCAGCGCAAGACGCTCGGCTTCAAGGCGCTGAAGCCCGATTCCAACGTCGTCAAGATTTCCGTCATCGGCGCTGGCATGCGCAGCCATGCCGGCGTCGCGCAGCTGATGTTCAAGACGCTCGCCGATCGCGGCATCAACATCCAGGTGATCTCGACCTCGGAGATCAAGGTCAGCGTCCTGATCGCCGCCGACTATACCGAGCTGGCGCTGCGCGCGCTGCACACCGCCTACGGGCTCGACGAGGCCGGATGACCGCCGCCTTTATCGCCGACGATCGGTTCGCGGCGCGATCGCGCGACGCGATGCGCATTGACGAGGCGCGCCTGGTGCTTGACCGGCTCTGGGCGCGCGGTCGCGCTTTTCTCGGCACCGAGCTGGCGGTGATGGGCGGCGCGATGACCTGGGTGTCGGAGCGCAACCTCGTCGCCGCGATCTCCAATGCCGGGGGTTTCGGGGTCATCGCTTCGGGCTCGATGTCACCCGACCTGCTGGCAACGGAAATCGAGGCGACCGCGGCGCTGACCGACCGGCCGTTCGGGGTCAACCTCATTACCATGCACCCGCAGCTCACGGAGCTGATCGATGTATGCCTCGGGCATCGGGTGGGGCATGTCGTGCTCGCGGGTGGCATCCCGCCGGGGGCGGCGATCGCTCGGATCCGCGACGGCGGCGCGCGCGCCGTGTGCTTCGCACCGGCGCTGGTGCTGGCAAAGAAGTTGGTGCGCAGCGGCGCCGAGGCGATCGTCATCGAAGGCAACGAAGCGGGCGGCCATATCGGCCCGGTCTCGACTGTGGTGCTGGCGCAGGAGGTCCTGCCGCATATGGGCGAAGTGCCGGTGTTTGTCGCCGGTGGCATCGGACGCGGGGAAGCGATCCTCTCCTATCTGGAGATGGGCGCAGCCGGAGTGCAGCTCGGTACGAGGTTCGTCTGCGCGCATGAATCGATCGCGCATCCGAATTTCAAACGCGCCTTCATCCGTGCCTCGGCGCGCGACGCGGTGCCATCGGTGCAGCTCGACACGCGCTTTCCGGTGATCCCGGTACGAGCGCTCGCCAACCCGGCGACCGAGCGCTTTGCGCAAATCCAGCGCGAGGTCATCGAGCGTTTCAGCCGCGGCGAGCTGAGCCAGAAGGATGCGCAGCTCGAGATCGAGCATTTCTGGGCGGGGGCGCTAAGGCGGGCGGTGATCGACGGCGATGTCGAGGGTGGGTCGCTGATGGCGGGGCAGAGCGTTGGTCTCGTGTCGCGCGAGCAAAGCACGGT
>JASHUW010000370.1 GCA_030039815.1 Alphaproteobacteria bacterium | reverse complement strand
GGCCAAGGCCTGGTACGGGATCGCTGCGGCCCGCGGCGACCCCGGCGCGAAAGCGGCGCTGAAGCGGCTCGGCGCCTAGCGCACCGCCGTGGTGATCGCACCCTCGCCGAATAACACCTGAACCGAATCCCAGCTGTTGTTATGCTGGCGGTGTGATGCGTCGCCTGGCTGCGATCCTGATCGGCGTTCCGCTCGTTGTTGCGCTGCCGGCCGCGGCGCAAAACTCCGACCCGTTTCACGAGGTCGCGCCGCCCGCGGCCCCGGCGCCAGGGCATGATCCGTTTTAGATGGCGCCCGCCGACGCCGCGCCCGCTCCGAAGCTTGCGCCGCCGCATTCGCGTCCGGCGCCCGAGGCGGAGCCGGTGGTCGCGACCCCGCCGCCACCTCCCGCGCCGCCGCCGCGCGACGCTTATGACGGCTCCTATGCCGGGACGATGACCTTGTCGCGTAATGGCGGGACGAAGAACCGCCCCTGTGTCGAGGGGCCGCTCAACCGCGAGGTCACCGTGAAAGGCGGGCAGTTCCTGTTCGTCTTCGCGCCGGACAAAGGCATCACCATCGGCGGCGACATCAAGCCTGACGGCACGGCGAGCGGGTTCGGCGCGACGCCGCAGGGCGGCGTGCGGTTCAACGGACAGATCGCCAACGGCCAATTCACCGCCACCGCCGACAGCGCCAATGGCTGCGGCTACACCTTGCAATTGCGCAAGCAGGGGTGACGGGAGCTGCTCTTATCGAAGGATCACGGCCAGAACCTTCGGCCCGCGTCGTTAAAATAATCCCAAGTCGGGTCCCGCCTTTCGTTTATTGTCGGCGCTGCCATGCAGCACCTTGGTTCCGTCGCGATGGCCGCGCTGCTATTCATCGCGTTGCCCGCCGCGGCACAGAACGCCGATCCGTTCCGCTCGGCGGCACCCCCGGCCCCGGTACAACTTCCCGCCCCGCGTCCGCGCCCCGCTCCGGCGCCTGAGCCTGAACCGGCGGTCGTCGCACCACAGCCGCCGCCGCGCAACGCGTTCGACGGGGTTTATGCCGGCCGCATGACGCTCACGCGCGACGCTCAAGCAAGGGGTATGAGCCTGGCTTCATGCGCCGATTTCACTCAGGCGGATCGCCGCATGACGATCGAGAACGGGCAGTTTTCCATTGAGGTGATCAACAACGGCTTGGTGAACATCGTCGTCAAGGGCTCGGTGAACAGCGACGGCGCCGCGACCGGTTTTGCGCCTTCGCCGGCGGGTGGCTGGCGCTTCAATGGTCAAGTGAAGAACGGCGAGCTGACCGGCACATTCGTCAACGCCATCGGGTGCGATTTCGCGGTCCAGTGGCGCCGACAGGGCTAAGCCCTGGGTGCACGGTTCCGGCGAGGCGAGGAAACGAAAAAAGGGCGGCCGAAGCCGCCCTTTCTGTTTCGGCGCGAGGCCGGTGCCTCAAGTCGAATAATCGCTGAACTGCACCGTGCCGGCGCGGGCGCGGTAGTCGGTCTTGACGTTGACCAGAGCGACCATGCCCTCATCGACCTTCTTCTGCGCGCGTTCGAGCGCGGGGCGGATGTCCTCGGGCTGTTCGACGTACTCGCCGTAGCAGCCGAGTCCCTCGGCCATCTTGTCGTAGCGCGTGTAGCCGAGGTCGCGGCCGGGCTTGTCGCGGTTGGGGTCGGCGGTCCAGCCGCCGTTGAGGCTGATGACGACGAGGATCGGCAGCTTGTGCCTGACCGCCGTGTCGAGCTCCATGGCGTTGAGGCCGAACGAACCGTCGCCATGGCAGCAGATCACCTGCTTGTCGGGCTTGGCGGCCTTGGCGCCGACGGCGAACGGCAGGCCGACCCCCATCGTGCCAAACGGGCCGGAATTAAGCCGGTGCGCCGGCTCGAAGGTCGGCATCGTCTGGCGCCCGAAATTCAAGGTTTCCTGGCCGTCGACGACGAGGATCGCGTCGCGCCTGGCGAAGTTCTTTACCTCTTCCAGCAGGCGGATCGGGTGGATGTCGCCGTCGGTCGGGTAATTGCCGCCGGGGCCGCTGCGCTTGGCGGCCTCGCCGTCGGCCAGGGTCTTGCGCCAGCCGGCGAAGCGCTCGGCGGTCTTGGCCGGGAGCGCGTCGATCAGCTGCTGCAGCACGCTCTTGCAGTCGCCGACCACCGGGATGTCGACATTGCGCGCCGAGCGGCCCATCTCCTCGGCCTCGATCTCGATGCGCGCGATCTTGGCGTTGGCGCCAAAGCGCGGCGGCGCGGCGTGGCCGATGATGTAGTTCATCCGCGTGCCGAGGACGATGATGAGGTCGGCGTCGCGGAACGCGGTCGAGCGCATCGTCAGGTAGGAGAGCGGGTGGTCGTCGGGCACGACGCCGCGGCCTTGCGGCGTGGTGTAGAACGGGATCCCCGCCTTCTCGACGAACGCGCGCATCTCGTTCCACGCCTGCGACCAGATCACCCCGCCGCCCGAAGCGACGATCGGCCGCTCGGCGGCGTTGATCGCGTCGACGAGGGCGTTGATCGCCCGCGGCTCGGCATAGGGCCGCGCCCGCACGATCGGCCGCCCGGCATAGCTCCAGTCGACCTGGCTCTCGTCGATCTTCTGGTAGAGGATGTCGCCCGGCCAATCGAGATAGACCGGGCCCGGCTTGCCGCTCATCGCGGTCTGGAACGCGAA
>JASHUW010000369.1 GCA_030039815.1 Alphaproteobacteria bacterium | reverse complement strand
CCTGGTCGCGCCATTCGCCCATTTCGTCGCCGGAGATCAGCTCAGCTTCGACGGTGCGGCCCGCGGCATGGGAACCGGGCGCCCTGTCGTAATAATGATCGGTGACGCCCTGGACCAGGCGGAACAAGATCCCACAACCTGTGAAGAATTGAAGAACCTCGGGCGAATGGGTGACAAAGGCGGCCAGGCGAGCCTCGTCGACGGCGCCACCGCCCAGAAACCGCATATACGCGAGTACCTCGTCGCGGCTATCCGCGATTCCGGCATCGCGCGCCAAATGGTTCTGGCCGACCCAGATCAGCCCGTAGGAATGGACAGTACCACCGCCAAGCGCTGTCGCCTTTTCGAGGACGATCGGACGCAACCCCTGTTCATGGGCGGCGAGCGCGCCAGCTAACCCGGCGATCCCGGAGCCGAGGATGACAACGTCATAGGACTTGCTCGGCTTGGTCATTGGCATCATTAGTCGGATGTTGGCGAGTAATCTACTCCGCCGCCACGCGGATCGCGGCAGCATCGCGATCGAGAACAGCGCGAATGCGTGGCACGACTTCTTCGCCAAAGCGGACCATCGATCTCTCAACCATGTCGTAGGGCATCGCGCCGAGCTTAAAGACCAACGTCAGACCCATCAGGTCGAGTTGCCCGGCGATGCGCAAGATGGCGTTTGCGATCGCCTCAGGGCCGCCGAGCAGCACCATGTCGTTGGCTACGATCTCCTCAAAGCTCATCCCGTGCAACATCGGCGCCTGGCGGCGCCAGAAATCGTAGCTGTCGGGCAAGTTGCCGCCTTGAGTGAATTGCGTGTACCGATTCCACAGCTCCCAATACTGCAGCAAATAGGGTTCAGCCTCCGAGCGCGCTCTGGCTTCGTCCTCGCCGACATAAATCTCGCGCATCAGGTAAAGCCGCGGTGCAGGGGCGTAGCCCCGTGCGACCTGAACCTCGCGATAGAGCGTCTCATCGCGCCGCGCCTGGTCGGCCAGCGAGTCGATCTGGGCGAACGGGATGTCGTGCTCCGCTGCCCAGCGCAGGGATTCTTCGCTTTGCGCGCTGATCAGGAACGGCGGGTGCGGCCGCTGAATAAGCGGCGGTGACAGCGGTCCGTTTTTCACGATCGTCCAGTATTTGCCGTGGTGGACGAAATTCTCGTCGGCCCAAATGCGGCAAATTAGCTCGAACGACTCGATAAACATTTCCCGCGAGCGCGCCTGGTCAACGCCAAAGGCCTCGAATTCAGGCGGGCGCAGCCCGCGCCCCAGACCGAGGTCAAGCCGTCCGCCTGTTAGGTTGTCGAGCATCGCCGCCTCCTCGGCGACGAGCAGCGGGTTTCGGAACGGCAGGATGTTGACCATATTGGCAAATCTGATGTTCCGCGTGCGCTGCGAAGCAGCAGCGATCATCAGATTCGGCGACGGCGTGGCCGATGGCTGCAGATGGTGTTCGAGGAACCACATCTGGTCGATGCCGATGCGCTCCGCAAGCTCTGCTTCGTCGAGCTGGCGCCGAAACAGCTCCTGGTGTGTTGAGTTTTCGCGTGGCGTCGTGGTTGACCAGATCGCGAGCCGCATCTGCTTCCTCCCCTCGCCACGCTCAAAGGGACGCCCGAAAGTTTCATGCTCCTCGCCGCAGCAGGGCTCGTCAATCACCGAAAAACACTACTGCCTATTCTTATTCACCGTCTGGGCGACCCACCCAAGCGAAGGTCAATTCCGGGGTACGATCACGCGCCCTCGAGGCCGAAGCTTGGCGACCGTTACCGGTTCACCTAACAGACCTTCGTCAGGACGCGAGACGACGAGCGAGACGCGCCGATTGCGGCCGGTCGCAGGGTGATGACGGACTGCTGGTGTCGACCTTGAAGAGCCATGCATGGCCGCGGCAGAGTTCGAGCTAGCTAAGTCGCTGTCCCACAGCCGGTGATGGTGCCGCTCGCTTTCTAGGCTTCCGCAAACCGGAAGAGGTCAAACTTCGCTCGCGCGACTCTCGCATCGCGCGAGCGATGCCGTATAACGGTACTCGATAAATCCTTCGAACAGGTGGGGCGCCCGAGCCATGGCCTCGACCCGTCGTCTGACCGCGATCCTCGCCGCCGATGTGGCGGGCTATTCGCGCCTGATGGAGGCGGACGAGGAGGGCACGTTGGAGCGGCTGAAAACACTCCGACGCGAGTTGTCCGACCCCAAGATCAAGGAGCACCGCGGCCGCATCGTCAAGACGACGGGCGATGGCCTCCTCGTCGAGTTCGGCAGCGTCGTCGACGCGGTGCGCTGCGCGATCGAGGTCCAGGGCGCGATGTCCGAAAGGAACGCGGGCGTCCCACCCGCACAGCGTATCGACTTCCGCGTCGGCATCAATCTGGGCGACATCATCCGCGACAAAGGCGACATCTTCGGCGACGGCGTGAACATCGCCGCCCGCCTCGAAGCGCTGGCGGAGCCGGGCGGCATCTGCGTCAGCGGCGCGGCCCACGACCAGGTGCGCGACAAGCTCGCCATTGCCTTTGAAGACGGGGGCGAGCAGAGCCTCAAAAACATCGCGCGGCCGGTACATGTCTATCGGGTGAAGATGACCGCCCCGGCGCCCGAACCCAGGCCAGCACTGGCCTTGCCCCATAAGCCGTCGCTGGCGGTGTTACCGTTCGAGAATATGAGCGGAGACCCCGAACAGGAATATTTCGCCGACGGCATGGTGGAGGACATCATCACTGCTCTCTCTCGTATCCGCTGGCTGTTCGTGATCGCGCGCAATTCGAGCTTCACCTACAAGGGCAAGGCCGTCGACGTGAAGCAGGTCGGGCGTGAACTCGGCGTGCGCTATGTCCTCGAAGGCTCGGTGCGCAAGGGCGGCAACCGGGTGCGCATTACAGGGCAGCTAATCGACACCGCCAACGGCGCCCACATCTGGGCGGATCGCTTCGATGGCGCACTCGACGACATCTTTGAACTTCAAGACCGGGTCGCATCGAGCGTCGCTGGCGCGATCGAACCCAAGCTTATGGCCGCCGAAATGGAGCGCGCCTCGCGAAAACCGACCGAGCACCTCGACGCCTACGATTTCTATTTACGCGCGCGAGCACGAGGTCATCACCTTACTGAAGTGAGCTACGACGAGGCGGTCGCCCTGCTCCGGCAAGCGCTGGCAATCGATCCGTCCTATGCGCCCGCCGCCGCCATGCTCGCATTTTGTCGCACCCAGCAGCAGGCGCAGGGATGGGGAGGCTTGACCGATGCCGACTTCGCCGAGAGCGCTCGCCTGGCGCGCCAGGCGATCGATGCCAAGACCGACGATCCCGATACGATGTGGCAAGCCGCTTGGCCGCTGTATCGCTTTGCCGGCGAGAGGGCGGTGGCAATGGCGGTGCTTGACCGCGCCGTGACCCTGAACCCGAACGCTTCGTTGGCGTGGTTGGTCAGAGGGTGGGTCCAGGCGCGGCATGGCGGTCAACCCGAACTGGCAATTGAGGACCTCAACCGAGCACTACGGTTGAGCCCGCTCGATCCGCTCGGCTTTTTTTTCACCGGCGGCCTTGCGGTCGCTCATTTCGCAGCGCGGCGCTTCGAAGAAGCCATCCAGTGGGCCGATCGCTCCTCGCACGATCAGCCCCTCTATATCATCCCGATCCACGTCAAGACCGCTGCCAGTGCGCACCTCGGCCGCCTCGACGAGGCGCGCGCCGGGGTCGCCCGCATGCTCGCGGTTCACCCCGGTTCGACCCTCGCCGCGTTCCGCGCACTGTTCGGCCCCGCGATCGTGCCCGAAGTCTTAGACCTTTATATCGCCGGCCTGCGCCTCGCCGGCTTGCCGGAGGGTGAGCCGGCATGAGCGAAGAGAGGGTTGAGCGGCGCCTGACAGCGATCCTGGCCGCCGATGTCGTCGGCTATTCGCGCCTGATGAGCGCCGACGAGGAAGGCACGCTCGCGGCGTTGAAGGCGATCCGGCGCGAATTGGTCGATCCCCGGATCGTCGAACATCGCGGCCGCATTGTCAAAACCACCGGCGATGGGCTGCTGGTCGAGTTCGCCAGCGTTGTGGATACGGTGCGCTGCGCGGTCGACGTGCAGCGCGAGATGGCCGCGCGCAACGCTGATGTGCCGGCCGAGCGCCGCATCGACTTCCGCATCGGGGTCAATCTTGGCGACATCATCAAGGATGACGGGGACATCTTCGGCGACGGCGTCAACATTGCCGCGCGCCTTGAGGCCCTCGCGGAGCCGGGTGGGGTTTACGTCAGCGCCGCCGCACACGACCAGGTGCGTGACAAGCTCGACCTTGCCTTCGAAGATCTGGGCGAGCAGCAGGTCAAGAACATCGCCCGCCCGGTGCGGGTTTATGCGATCCGTCTCGGCAATGAGGCGGCGACGCCGGTCGTCAGCGAAACCGGTGGAACGCCGCTGCCGCTGCCGGACAAGCCGTCGATCGCGGTGCTGCTGTTCCAGAACATGTCGGGCGATCCCGAGCAGGAATATTTCACCGACGGCATGGTCGAAGACATCATAACCGCGCTGTCGCGCATCCGCTGGCTGTTCGTGATCGCCCGCAATTCGAGCTTCATTTACAAGGACAAATCCGTCGATGTGAAGCGGGTCGGGCGAGAACTCGGTGTTCGCTACGTGCTCGAAGGCTCAGTGCGCAAAGCCGGTAACCGCGTCCGCATCACCGGGCAGCTGGTCGACGCGATTTCGGGGGCCCATTTGTGGGCCGACCGTTACGATCGCGACCTCAGCGATATCTTCGCGGTGCAGGACGAAATCACCGCGAGCGTCGCCGGAGTCATCGAGCCGGCGCTCGCTGAGGCCGAGCAACAGCGCGTGTTACGCAAGCCGCCGGAACGGCTCGACGCGTGGGAGGCCTATCAACGCGGCCTCTGGCACTTCTACAAATACGGGCCGGAGGAAAACAAAACCGCGCAAACTTTCTTCCGCCAGGCGATCGCGCTCGACCCAAATTTTGCGCCCGGTCACTATGGATATTCCCTCGCATTGGCTTGGGATTTTTGGCTGTACTCGACGCGCTCCTTGAGTGATGTCTCCAACACCTTACTCGAAGAAGGGCGCAACGCGGTATCGCTCGACGACAAGGACGCGATGGCACACGCCATTCTTGCGTTGGCAACGATGATAGTCGGCGAGTCGGAAGCGGGGATCGCCGAAGCGCGAACTGCGCACGCGCTCAATCCCAACAGCGCCTTTGTGATGGGTGTGCTCGGCAATGTGCTCGGCTTCGGCGGATTTCGCGATGAGGCGATCGACCAGCTACGCCGAGCGATGCGCGCCAGCCCGCACGATCCGCTGACCTGGGGCTGGACGTTCTGGATCGGCTCTTTCCAGATTTACTCGCGAAACTTCGAGTCCGCACTGGAGACTATGCGGCAGGTTATCCGTCTGCGTCCGGGACACGCTTCCGCTTATTATAGCGCCGCCTCGTGTCTCGCATATCTCGGACGTTTGGACGAAGCCCGCGAGGCGTTTGGTCGCGCACGAGCGCTATTTCCCGAAGAGCTTCGGCGTCGTCAGCAAAAGCCTAGTTGGGTAAGACCCGAAGATTTTGCGATCCGGATCGAAGGCCTCCGCCTTGCGGCGGGCGAGAGCATGTGACCGGCACCCGGCGCCAATCTCGCCGCCCGACGTCAGTCTAGCCCCCCAAGATGGTATAGAGATGCACTTCTTCGGGCAGGCCCCGCAGCGTGTGGAGGCCGCGGTCGGCGAAGCGCAGACCTGAGCCGGCAACGAGGTCGCGCACTGTGCTCGATACCAGCGTCTCGCCGGGTCCTGCCATCGCCGCGACGCGCGCGGCGATGTTGACCGCGATGCCGCCGATATCGCCACCCTTCAGCTCGATCTCGCCGGTATGCAGCCCGCCGCGCACTGCCAGGCCCAGGGGCCGCATCGTGTCAACAATCGCCGAGGCGCAGCGCACCGCCCGCGCCGGCCCGTCGAAGGTCGCGAGGAACCCGTCGCCCGTGTGCTTCACCTCACGACCGCGGAACCGCGCGAGCTGCTGGCGCACGATCTCGTCGTGGCGGTCAAGGAGCGCGCGCCACATGCGATCGCCGAGCGCCGCCGCGCGCTTGGTCGAGTCGACGATGTCGGTGAACATCACCGTCGCGAGAATGCGGTCGATCTCAACCTCACCCGTGCGCGAGCCGGTTAGAAATTCTTCGACCTCGCCGACGACCCGGTTGAGCATGCCATGCTCACCCGCGAGCACGAAGTTGTGATTGTTGCCCGGCAGCTCGATATATTTGGCGTCTGGGATGTTCGCCGCGAGGTAGCGCCCGCCTTCGACGCTGACCATGCCGTCACCAACACGGTGCATGACCAACGTTGGCACCCGGATGGCCGGCAAAACATGGCGGGCATCGATTTCCTGGTTCATGCGGCGGATCGCAATCACCGCCGACGGGCTGGCGCAGGCGCGCTCCAGGCGAGCCGCCATGCGGCGTGCCGTCTCTTCGGAGCCGGTATCCGGCGCGTAACGCCCTAACAAGTACCCGCCGGTTCCCCACAGCCGGTCGATCCGCTCGATCTCTTGGTCGTACTCGCCGGTGGTCGACAGATGCAAGGAGTGGGCATAGGACCCGTACAGCACCAACGCCTGCACTCTCTGCGGATAGGTGGCGGCGAAGAGGAGACTCATCGGCCCGCCCTCTGAAACCCCGAGCAATGCGGCCCGCTCCGAGCGGGCGGCATCCATCACCGCCCGCACATCGTCCATCCGCTCTTCCAAGGTCGCGATGCCGACATCCCGGTCGGACAGACCGGTGCCGCGCTTGTCGAACAAGATCAGACGTGAGAAGGCGGCAAGGCGGGAGAAAAACTCTGCATATTGCGTCTCCCAAAACGCGTCGAGATTTGAGACGAAGCCGGGCACAAAAACGAGGTCCAGCGGGCCCTCGCCAACGACCTGATAGGCGATGCGCACATCGCCGCTTTTGGCGTAGCGGGTTTCCGGCGGCGTCATCGCGGCCTCTGTGACAAGCGGCCTCAGGATAAGCCTGGGCGGCACGGCTGTGCGAGTCGCAAATGTCTGCATCGGCATCACAGGCCGCGCGAATCAAGAACGACCGGTCTCCCTGTCGAGACGATCCGACGGCACTCGGTTAATGACCCATTTGGGGCAGTTTGAGACCTTGAGCCCGGTCAAACACAACGACCGGTTTTGGGCGCATTTTCGCCCCTGGGCACCAGCCTTTCCATCTGAAACGAAACGATTTTGCCTAGCCGAGCCGCGGGAAGTCGGGTGGCGGAGCAGGAGCGCACCTACCGCAACGTGGCGAAGAGGTCGCGCAAATCCCGCTTCGCCTCAAAGCCGATCCCCGGCAATTCCGGCGGGGTCGCAACGCCTTCGGAAATAATGGAGCCGTCGGCATAGCCGCCAAAGGGTGGAAAGCAAAGCGGATTGACCTCGCCGCCGCCCAGCCCAAGCGAGGCCGCGATGTGTAAGGCGAAGAGATGGCCGCCATGCGGCCAGAACGCCGAACGTGGCCAGCCGCGGCTTTCCATCAGTTCAATAATCTTCATGTACCCGGGGATGCCGTAGCAATGCACAGGGTCGAAGAGGAGAATATCCTGGTCGCGTCGCAGTCCGCCGTAACGGT
>JASHUW010000029.1 GCA_030039815.1 Alphaproteobacteria bacterium | reverse complement strand
GCGCCCGCTCCCACGCTTCGTCCTCGAACAAACGCTATCGGACAACCGGGTTGTGGAGGGAGGACGGGTAAGTGTGAGCTTCCGCCTGCGGGCGGTGGAGGCGCTGCCGGCGGTCGAAATCCTCTCCTTGATGCCTCCGCAGCTTGCCCTGGTGTCGGGAACGAACAGGGTGGTCCGGCACGCCGAACCCGGCGAAGACGCGAGCTGGTCGTTTGAGCTCGAATGTCCGGCTCGCGGGCGGTTCGATCTCGGGGTAAGTCTGGTGCGGCATTGGGACCGCTCCGGCTTGCGCGTCGCCGAAAGCCGACTGAGCGAAGCGGCGGATATCGCGGTCTATCCGGCCGTCGAACGGCTCCGCCGCGTGCCGCAGCCGCTTCGCACGCACTCGTCCTTCGGGAATTACGTGTCACGGCGTGTCGGCGAAGGCATCGAGCCCGGCGATCTGCGTCCCTTTGCCCCGGGCGACCGTATCCGCCACGTCAATTGGCGGGCGACGGCGCGGCGCGGCGAACTTTACGTGACGCGCTTCCAGGAAGAGCGCAATGCCGATGTCGCGTTGCTGCTGGACACAATGACCGATTGCGGCGTGCCGCCCCATTCGACGCTCGATCTCGGCGTCCGCGCGGCAGCGGCGTTAGCGCATGCCTATCTTGCGCGCAAGGATCGCGTCGGTTTCATCGAGTTCGGGGGCTTTCTGCGCTGGATTAGTCCCGGGACGGGGCGGCGGCAGGCCGAGGTGCTGACTGAGGCGCTGCTGCCCGCGGCGACGCACTTTAGTTATGTCGCGCCCCGTCTCGATCGGGTTCCATCACGCATCCTTCCGCCCGACGCGCTCGTTATCGCGCTCAGCCCCGTTCTCGACGAGCGGTTCATCGACGCGGTCGCGGATCTGGTCGGGCGGCGCTTCGATGTAATCCTAGTTGCGATATCGCCGGTCGAGGCAACGCGCCGATCGTTCGGGGGTTCGGTCATCGACGATCTCGCCTGCCGGGTCTGGGCGCTCGAATGGCAGGCGAAATTGGCAGCGTTGCGGCGGCACGGACTTGCGGTCGTCGCATGGGACGGCGCCGCGCCGCTCGAGGCCGCCCTGGCGGCATTTCACCGTACGAGGCGGGCCGTCGGACGATGAGGCGCTATTGGGCCGTTTTGCCGGTGATCGCAATCGCCGGCGTGCCGATCTGGACCGACCCGTCCGATGCGGTCATCGCGATCGCAGGGATCGCCGCAAGCGTCTGCATGCTTGGCCTTCTCCTTCGTCTCCTCGGGCTCGTGACCGCGGGCGGCGTCATCGGGTCGATCGGTTATGCGGTAGCCGCGGTGGATTCGCCCGGAGGCGCCGACGTCGTCGCCGGAGCCGGTTTCGGGCTTGCGCTTCTGGCGTTGCTCGATGTGAGCGAATTCGCGCGACGGACCCATGGCGCAGCAGTCGCGGCGGCCGCTCTGCGCGACCAAATCGCCTATTGGTTCGCTCGCGCCGCGATTACCGTCGCAGCCGTCGCGACGCTGCTCATTTGTGCCGTCGCGCTCGCCGCGATCGTCCCCGGCCCCGCGCGGGCCGTCGTCGCCGGCGCCGGGGCGGTGATCGCGTTCGCCGGGGCGTTACGCGGCGGCATCGGCCGGCCGGGATCGTGAGAAGCTACGCTCTTTACTGCGCGGCGGCCGGCAGCTCGGCGTCGGGCTCGCCGCCGAAGATGTCTTTATAGAGATCCTCGCCGTAGCTAGTCGGCAGCGGCTTCCCCTCCACCAATTTGAACGTACGCGCCCGTTCGGCGCGGAGGAAGAGGACGTCGCCGCTCCGGCGCTCCACAAAGCCGCGCGATAGTTCGTAGAGATGTGTGACGCAAGCGACCCTGATCCGTTTTTCGAGCAGTGCCGTAATGATCTGACGGCCGATTTCCGCACCCTCCCGCTCGTTGGTCGCGGCAAAGGATTCGTTGAAGAGGACGAGCGCGTAGGGGCGGACGTGATCGACGATCTCGCTCATCCGGCTCAGCTCCTCATCGAGCTTACCGCTCTTCATGCTGGCGTCTTCCTCGCGCTTGTAGTGCGTGAAGACGCCCTCGCTGAGGCTTGCCCGGTATTTCTCGGCGCCGACGAACATGCCAGCCTGCATCATGAGCTGGGCGAGACCGAAGCTCCGCAGAAACGTGGATTTGCCGCCGGTGTTGGCACCGGTGATGATCACAAGGCCTTTGCCATCGCCGTCGGCGTCGTTGCCCACCACCGGGGTGCCGAGTTTGGCGGCGAGGCAGACGTCGTAGAGACCGCGGGTTTGGAAGCCCGGTTCGCCGGGCGGCTCCGGCACCGGGATACACATCGGCTCGCCCTTGCGGCTCAATGTCTCGGCCAAGTTAAGGCAGCCGACATAGAAGGCGAGCTCGCCCCGCAGCATGCCGAAAAAATCGCGCACATGGTCGGCGGATTGCGCGACTGCGTCGGCGACGAGGGCGATACCCCGGCTCCTGAGCTCGGCGAGCGCGTGGGCGCCGGCCTCGTCCCGAGGATGCAAGGAGAAGCTATAGACTGGCGAGGCGCCCTGCCGCGGCTGTGCAGGGCGAACGTCGACCCGGCCCCTTAGACGGCGTAGCTGGCTACGAAGCCAGTCACTGATCAGTCTAAGCCACGTTCTCGGGCACTGCGGAAACCGCCGCAACACGTATGTGCTGCCCTTGTTGCCCTTGCCGAGGGCAGCGCTGAGCAACACGCCGTCGCGAAACTTCAGCTCGTCGAGATCGCGCCGGACCTGCGCGAGATACTCCTCGCCGAGGTCGCGTTGCAGTGTCGCGAAAAGCGCCGTGACGCCCTCCGACGTGAAGCTGTGGGCCTGCGCGTCGGCAATACGGCGCAGCCGTTGCAGCAGGTCCAGCATGGCGGACACCAGTTCGATCCCGTGGCGCAGTACCGCGTCCGGATAGCGGGCGAAGAAAGAGCCGAGGTAATGCCGCTTCTGTTCCTCCATCGCCTCGACGGCAATGGCGTAAAGGGAGCGAATGGCGGCGGGGTGGTCGAGGCAATCCAGCAGCACCGCCTGTCGGTAACCGATTGTCTCGATATCGCTCGAGACGCCGCAGAGCAGTACGCGCCGGGCGACCTCAAAGATGTAGTCATCGCCTTGGGCCATGGTCTCGAAGAGCGTTCCCAGGGCGAGATCGGTCGTGAGCGCGTCGGTGTTCCAGGGAAGGCCGCGGGACGAGTCGCAGGTGCGGGTTTGATTGCGTCGCCCGGCGCGCGCGGCTTCCTTAAGCGCCGCCTCCTCAAGCGGCGGGCGCCAATCGAAGTCCCGGTCGCGATACAAGAGCCGGGCTTTCATGAGGGGATACGCTCGCTGATCATGTCGCGGGTGAGCCGGTATTTTTCGGCGATCGACATCGCGTAGGCGAGGCCGTCGGCCGGACGTCGCAGAATCTTGTACGTCCGCTCGGCGGGATTTTCGGGCACGATGGTGCTCGTCATGCTGACGGTCTTCTTCCCGAGCGATGCGAGTTCGTCGATGAAGGTGACCCAGACGCAATAAAGATCGAGCCGCATGATCCGAGCTGCGATCCTCTTGGCCAGTCTGATCGCATCCTG
>JASHUW010000368.1 GCA_030039815.1 Alphaproteobacteria bacterium | reverse complement strand
AGAGGGCGCCGGCGGCGCAAGCGCTGAAAATGCCGTCTCGACGACGGCCAGCCGCTCGGCGAGCATGCGTACCCGCGCGCGCAGATCGTCGCGTACCGTGCCGAGCAGCGAGCGCAACGGCGCGTCGTCGGCAAACTTCAGCGCCTCCAGCGCCCCGTCGAGGGCCGCGGTCAGCCGCACGCGCGGCTCCGGCGGCTGCGCCGACACCGCCACCGCGGGGGGCGATCCCGGCGGTTCGAAACGCAGCATCAGACTGTGGATCGCGTTGAGGATCAGCCGCCAGCAAGGCGGGTCGAGCGGCCGGTAATGGCGCAACGTATCGGTCATCGCCGCGACGCCGCGGATCGGCAGGTAGCGGGCGACGTAGCCTTCGAGCGCGATGTACTTGCGGATCAGGTCGCCCATCTCGGGGTTCGCCGAAAACAGGACCGCGCGGCCGCGCCGCGTCTCGGCGCGGATGATCGCGGTCTGTCCCGCCATCTCGCGCTGGAAGAACCCGTCATCAAGCGGGTTCGGCACAAAGAGATGGCCCGGCATCACCAACCGGTCGAACGTCGCGGCCGACGAGACCGCGCGGTCGAGCTCGGTGAACACCGGCCCGTGGTAGTACGGCATCTCCAACGTCGGCGGGCAGCCGAAGCCGAGGCTGTCCTGGCCCAGCAGCACGCTGACGATGCCGACCCCGGTGCGCAGAAACTCGTGCGTGTAGCTCGGACGCGCCCAGGCCAGGTTGGTCCATCCCGGCCGACCCGAGGACAGGTAGAATGCGCCGCCCCCCGAGCCGATCGCCGCGCCGTTGCCGGCGAGGAATTGCCGTACGGCGGCGTCGGCGCCGACCACCCCCTCCGCCGCGTCGAGCCCCCACACCGAAAACCCGCTCGGCAGCACCAGCAGGTCGAACCGCGACAGCGCGCCGCTCGCGATCGCCGCGCCGTCGACCGGCTCGAAATCGAAGCCCAGCCGCGCCAGTGCCATCGCGTAATAGGCGAAGAACGGATAGGACGCCGCGCTGCCGGCGAACAGCGCGATCCGCGGATGGGCGATCGCCACCGCATCGTCGGGCAGCTTCCCGTCCCACGTCTTCGCCTCGATGCCAAACCCGGCGAGCCGCTCGGCCGCTTCCGGATCGAGTTCGCACAGGTAATCGCCCGGCTCGTGCGCCGGCCCGCTGGCGCCGAGCCACCACAGATGCGCCCCGCGCGAGGCCAGCCGATTGGCCGCCACCGCTAGGTCGAAGCCGTCGAGATTGCGGCGCCAGGCGAGGTGAAGGAGCACGAACTAACGCCTCGTCACGCGTTTCAAATCGTCATTCCCGCGGCAGCGGGAATCCACGGCAACAGTCCCGTCGCCCGCCTCTGGACCCCCGCCTTCGCGGGGGCGACGATGATCTGTTCGCTCACCTCGGGAACGAGACCTCGACCCGGCCGAGCTTGCCGAAATCGGCAACGATCTTCACCCCCGGCTCGGTGAAGACGAGCCCGGTATGGGTGCCCGTCGTGATCACCGTACCGGCCGCGATGCCGCCGCGGCTGTTGACGTGATTGACCGCGCCGAGACACAGATCAATTGGGTTTCCCGCACGCAGCCCCGTGCAGTCGGCAAAATGCCTGCCGTCGGCGGTCACCTCGATCGGCGGATGGGCGAGGTCCATGCCTTCCCAACCCGAGGCAGCGGTGCCGTAGACCAACCCGCCATTCGACACGTTATCCGCCAGCACGATCAGCCGGTCGAGCGAACGGAAATCCTGAAAGCGTGAATCAACCACCTCGATCGTCGGGTGCAGCGTCGCGGAGGCGAGCATCTCGTCGCGCGTATAAGGCTGTGGCCGCGGCGGGAGCGGGCGATGAAAGAGAAAACCGATCTCGCACTCGATACCGATGATCTTAAAGCCCTTGGCGGGCAATGCCGCCGGGCTCGTATGGACGGCCGATGCAAAGATCGGCGCGACAAAAACACCGGTGGGCAGGACTCCAGTCTTCCAGCCGCCGATCCTCTCGCCGAGCTTGGCGATCACCGCGTCCTGCACCTGATAGGCGTCTGCTTCGCTCTGCGGAATCGCATCGGCCGGCAGCGAGGCGATTGCCGAACCCTTGCGGGCGGCGACAAGAACGCCGGCGGCGCGTTCGACCTGATCGGGGGTCATGACTGGCTCCTCTTAAGCTGGACGATGTCGTGCGTCCTTCGAGACGCTTGCTCCACTCTCTCCTCAGGATGCGGGCTTTTCTTGGTGCCATCCACCGTCCTCCCTCATCCTAGGTGGCCGCGAAGCGGCCCTCGAAGGACGCCGGAAGCCTGTGCAGGTCCGTCTTTTATGCCTCACCTAGGTACGCGAGCGCCGCGGCAACCCCGCCCGGCTTGTGCGGCACCCCGGCCTTCGCCAGCCCCATCTCCACGCCGCACAGCGTGCCGCACAGCATCAGATCGTTGAAATGGCCGAGATGGCCGATGCGGAAGATCTTGCCGCGCATCTTGCCGAGCCCGGTGCCGAGCGACATGTCGAACGCGTCGAGGATCGTTTCGCGCAGCTTGTCGGCGTCGTGGCCCTCGGGCACCAAAACGGCGGTCAGCGAGTTCGAGTGCTCGCGCGCATCCTGGCACAGCACCTCGAGCCCCCAGCCGGCGACCGCGCGCCGCGTTGCCTCGCCGTGCCTCCGGTGGCGGGCGAAGACGTTGTCGAGCCCCTCCTCTTCGAGCAGCATCTTCAGCGCCTCGCGCAGCCCGTAGAGCAGGTTGGTGCCCGGCGTATACGGGAAGAACCCGGTCGTCCCGGTTTCCAGCATCGCCTGCCAGTCCCAGTATGAGCGGGTGAGCTTCGCGGTCTTCGACGCCGCCAGCGCCTTTTCCGACACCGCATTGAAGCCGAGCCCCGGCGGCAGCATCAGCCCCTTTTGCGAGCCGGCGACCGTGACATCGACCTTCCATTCGTCATGGCGATAGTCGATCGAGGCAAGCGAGGAGATCGTGTCGACCATGAACAGCGCCGGGTGCCGCGCCCGGTCGATCGCCGCACGCACCTCGCCGACCCGGGTGGTGACCCCGGTTGAGGTCTCGTTATGGACGATGCACACCGCCTTGACCCTGTGCTCGCGATCGGCGGTGAGCTTTTCCTCGACGAGCGCCGGGTCGACGCCATGCCGCCAATCCCCCGGCACGAATTCGATCTCGATCCCGAGCTTGCCGGCCATCTGGCGCCACAGCGTCGCGAAATGCCCGGTCTCGAACATCAGCACCTTGTCGCCGGGCGACAGCGTGTTGACCAGCGCCGCCTCCCACGCGCCTGTTCCCGACGACGGGTACATGACGACCGTCCCGTCGGTCTGAAACACCCGTTTCATGCCGGCGACGACTTCCTTGCCCAGCTCGGAGAATTCGGGTCCGCGATGGTCGATCGTCGGAAACGCCATCGCGTGCAACACGCGGTCGGGCACGTTGGTCGGCCCGGGGATTTGCAGGAAATGCCGGCCGGTATGGATAGGGGCAGTGTTTTTCATGGGGGGCGAAACTCGCGTCGGTATGGGGTGGGCTGCGTGGCGGCTACCATAACAGGTCAGATCGCCGGCTCCCATATGCCGGCGACCGCATCGGCTTCGCCTCCTCCCGGCCAGGGTGGCATCGTCACCGCGATGATCTGAAGCGGCCCGTCGCCGTCATTGCGGAACTGGAACGCCGTCCCGACGGGGATGGTGAGCGACAGGCCCGGTGCGAGCCCGGTGACCTCCTCGCGTTCACCTCGCCGGCGCCATAGCTGTCCCTGCCCCGTGACAACGTACCAGATTTCCTCGACCGTCTTGTGCGCGACCGCCTTCGATATGGCGCCCGGTTCCAAGCTGAAAGAGATCATGCTCCCGCGCTCGCTCGCGCAAAGTACCCGCACCTGTGAACCATCGGGCGCCGTGATCAACGGCGCTGTGCCGATTGCTTGTGTATTCCAAGGGATCGAGGCCATATCATCCCCATTTTACCATCCCGGCGAAGGCCGGGACCCATGCTTCAGCCGCCCGGACCAGCGGAAGAATGGGCCCCGGCCTACGCCGGGGTGGTTTGTTGATCAAGGCTCTCGCACCATGCCTCTCGATAACCCGCCCACCTCTCGCCTGGAAACGCGCCTCAAGCGCGA
>JASHUW010000367.1 GCA_030039815.1 Alphaproteobacteria bacterium | reverse complement strand
CCTGATCAACAATGCCGGGGTCAACATCAACGACCGGCATTGGGACAAGCTCAACCCCGACACTGCCAAGTTCATGGTCGACGGCAACCTCGCCGCCGCGGCGCAGTGCGTCACCGTCGCGCTGCCGCTGATGCGCAAGCACAAGGACGGGCTCATCATCCACACCGCGTCGATGGCGGGGCGGTTTATCGGCGGCTTTCCGGGGCCGCTCTACACCGCCGCGAAGCACGGCGTCGTCGCGATGAGCCATTCGATCAACATGCAGGAATGCGTCAACGGCATCCGCTCTTGCGTGTTCCTCCCCGGCGAGGTCGCCACCCCGATCCTCGACCAGCGCCCCAACCCGGTCGGCCCCGAGGTGCGCGCCCGGATGGTGCAGCCCGAGGACTGCGCCGACCTCATCCGCTATATCTGCCTGTTGCCGGCGCGGCTGTGCATGAACGAGGTGATGCTGAGCCCGACCCACAACCGCCGCTACATCGCCGAGATCGAGCGAATGTCGTCGCTTTAAGGTGCAGAGCGGCCTTTGCACCCTTCGAGGCCTCGCTGCGCTCGGCACCTCGGGATGAGGACGGGGATTGGATGGCATGAAGAAAAATCCTCATCCTGAGGTGCGACCGCCGGCTTGGCCGGCGGGACCCTCGAAGGAGGCCGTGGCCGTCATCCAGCTTGCGAGCGGATGTCGCTGTGATGATCACGAATGGTGCGGCAAGGCTGTTGCTTGACCCTCGGTTCACCCGGTGCTAACCGCCCACAAGTTTTTAAACACAGTTGGGAAACGCCAGGATGACCCGTCTCACCCGTCGCGCCTTCGGGGCCGCGATCGCCGCGAGCGCGCTGCCGCTTGCCATGCCGCACATCCGTCGCGCCGGCGCCGCCGAGCCGCTGGAGATGCGGGTCTCGCTCGACACCGTGCCGTCGCACCCGCGCAACATCGCGTTTCACGATTTCCTGCCCAAGGTCGAGGCCGCCTCGAACGGCGCGATCAAGACCAAGCTGTTCGAAAGCGGCTCGCTGTTCCCCGACCTGCAGGTGTCGAAGGCGCTGGTGCAGGGCCAGGTCGAGATGGTCTGCCCGGGTACCTGGACGCTGACCGGCTTTGTCCCCGACGCCGATTTCTCACAGCTCCCGGCGTTTTACGGCCAGCCGGTCGAGGTGGTGCACAAGGCGACCGACGGCTCCGCCGCCAAATACGTCGACGACAAGCTCGCCGAGAAGCTTGGCGTGAAGGTGCTCGGCGGCTGGTTCGATCTCGGCTTCAACAACTGGTTCTCGACCAAGAAGCCGCTCACCTCGCTCGCCGACCTCAAGGACATGAAATTGCGCAGCCCCGGCGGCGTGCTCAATTCGTGGCGCATCCGCTTCTTCGGCGGCATTCCCAACGTCACCGCCTGGCCCGATGTGCCGCTCGCCATGTCGCAAGGCACGTTCGACGGGCTCATCAGCACCGACGAAAGCGCCAACACCGCCAAGCTCTACGATTCCGGCTTGCGCCACTCGATCCAGGACCATCAGGGCATGGGCCTCTACGTGCCGATGGTGAATAAGGATTTCTGGGCGAAGCTCGATCCCAAGCTGCAGGACGCGATCGCCAAGCTGTGGGCCGACAACATCCCGACCTATCGTGCCAACACCGCCAAGGCGCAGCAGGAGGGTCGCGACGCGCTGGCGAAGCTGGGCGTCACCATGGTCGATGTCGGCACGGACGAGGCCGACAAGATCCGCGCCAAGATGCTCGCCGAGCAGGACAAGGTCGCGGCCGACGCGCATATGTCGCCCGATCTGGTCAAGCTGGTCATGACGGATGTCGGCGCCGCCTGAGGCGCCGATGCAGCCGGCGTCGGGGACGCGGGTTCTCGCCCGCATCTCCGCGGTGTGGGATCGGATCGAGCGACTGCTGGTCGGCATTCTCGGCGCATGCGCGATGGCGATCGCCGTGATCCAGGTGTTCGGCCGCTACATCGCGCCGGGCGAGGCGATCACCTGGGCCGAGGAGGTGATCGTCTACATCGCGGTGTGGGCGGTGATGATCGTTGCCAGCCAGCTCGTGCGCAACGACGCGATGGTGCGCCCCGATCTGGTGCTGCGCCTGCTGCGGCCTGGCGTGCAGCGCTGGGTCGAGATGTTCAACTGTCTCGTCGCGATGGCCTTCACTTTCGGCATGCTGTGGTACGGTTGGAAGGTGGTCGGCACCGCGATCATGCTCAACCAGACGAGTTCCTCCGACCTTCAGTTCCCGTTGTGGATCTACTATTCGGCCCTGCCGGCCGGGGGCGCGCTGATGCTCGGGCGCTATTCGATCCGGCTTGTTCGCTACGCCTTCTTCTTCGATGCGCGGACGATGACCGTCGGGCATCTGCCGGCGCACGAGGCGCCGGCCGAGCTCGCCCGGCCGATCGAATAAGCCGCTCTCCCGCGCTCCGCCCGACCCATGTGGACCTTCGGCTTCCTGCTGTTGTTTTTCGGCCTGCTCGCGGCCGGGATGCCGATCTTCCTGGTGCTCGGCACCTGCGCGGCGGTGCTCTATTTCGTCTCGGGCCAGCCGATCATCGGCCTCGCCCAGAACATGATCGACCAGCTCAACTCGACGACGCTGATGGCGTTGCCGCTGTTCGTGATGGCGGCGGCGTTCATGCGCCGCGGCGGCGTGGCGAAAGCGCTGGTCGATCTCTGCATCGCCTGGCTCGGGCCGATCAAGGGCTCGCTCGGCCTCGTGGCCGTGGTGTCGTGCGCCTTGTTTGCGGCGATCTCCGGCTCGTCGGTCGCGACCGCGCTGGCGATGGGCACGATCCTCCTGCCGGCGATGCTGGAGCGCGGCTATCCGCGCAGCTTCGCCTTGGGCGTGCTCGGCGCCTCGGGGACGATCGGCGTGGTGATCCCGCCGTCGCTGGCGCTGATCCTTTTCGGCATCGTCACCGAGCAGTCGGTGCCGCGGCTGTTCCTCGCCGGCATCCTCCCCGGCCTGTTGCAGGCCGCGGCGTTCTTCCTGTGGGTGCTCTATTACGCGTGGCGCAAGAACTTCCCGGCCGAGCCGGCGATGCCGATGGGGCAGCGCCTGCGCGTCACCTGGCGGGCGATGCCGGCGATGCTGGTGCCGGCGGTGGTGCTCGGCGGCATCTATGGCGGGTTCATGACGGTGACCGAATCCGCGGCGATGGCGGCGGTGACGGCGCTCTTCGTCAGCCTCTTCGTTTATCGCGGCTTCCCCTGGACGCGCGTGCTCGACGTCATCGCCGAGGCCTTTGCCTCGGCCGGCGTGATCATGCTGATCATCGCGACGGCGCTGGTCTTCGGCCATTGGATGACCGGCTCCGGCG
>JASHUW010000366.1 GCA_030039815.1 Alphaproteobacteria bacterium | reverse complement strand
CGTCGATTGGGTTAAGCCCGGCTGCCTTGCGCGCCGGGTAATAGCCGAAGAACACCCCAACGGCGGCGGCGAACGCAAATCCGCCCGCGACAGCGGTCAGCGACAGGGGAGCCGACCAGCCAAAGAACAGTGGGATTACGGCCGACACTCCAATCCCCAGAACAATTCCCACAACGCCGCCGCTGACGCTGAGGAACACCGCCTCGGCAAGGAACTGCAGCAACACGTGCAGACGGCGCGCGCCGATCGCCATGCGCAAGCCGATCTCGCGGGTCCGTTCGGTCACCGAGACGAGCAGGATGTTCATGATGCCGATCCCCCCAACGAGAAGAGAGATCGAGGCTACAGCGGCGAGTAGGAGCGCCATGATGCGACTGCTGCTCTCTGCGGTCTCAACAAACTGGCTGAGATTGCGCAATGCAAAATCTGCGGGCTGTCCGGGCTTGATACGATGGCGATGGCTGAGCGTCGCGGTCGCTTCAGCAATCGCCGTTTGGACCTGCGGCTGGCTCACCGCCTGCACATAAATCTGATTGACAAAGCCGGTCATGCGCAGTTGCAGATTGTACGGGTTCGGCGCCGGCAGATAAGGCCAATTGAGTTGCGTCAGCTGTTGTGTTGGCGCCGCGACGCCCAGCACCTTTCTCTCGGCCGTTGTGAACGGCATCATCACCAGATCGTCCTGGTCTTGGCCGAAGGGCGATTGCCCCTTGGCAGTGAGAACGCCGACCACTTGAAGCGAGGCACCTTTGACCTCGATCCAGGCGCCGATCGGGTTCTCGTAAGGACTGAAGAGCTGGCGATAAACCGTCTGTCCGATGACGACGATAAGAGATGCCTTCGCTTCGTCATCGGCGACGATCCCCCGGCCCACCGCGATCCGCCAATTGGTAATCGCCGGGTAGTTAGCGCTAACGCCCTGGACAGTCGTCATCCAGTTCTGATTGCCGTATTCAACCTGCCCTTGCTGGCGAAGCAGGTATCCGACCTGTGCAACCGCGGGATCGTCGCGGCGAATCGCGTGGGCATCGGCAACCGTGAGGGTGCTCGCGCTGCCAGTACCAGCGGTAAATCCGCCCGTTGTAACCGCGCCGGGTACAATCACGACCATATTCGTGCCGAGGCTTTCAATCTGTTTGCGGACGGCCTCGCTCGCGCCGTCGCCCACGGCGACCATGACAATGAGCGCCGCAACGCCGATAAAGACGCCAAGCATTGTCAGTGCCGAACGCATTTTGTTGCGACCGATAGCCTGCGCGGCCGAGGCAAGCACCATCCGCGCAAATGGCAGAAAAGCAGCCGTTCGCACCGGTGTCTCCTCGCCAAGCGAGCCCGGTCGCGCCACCGCCGGCCCCCGCGAACCCACTTGCACCGCCGGCTTGTGGGTCTGCTCGTCCGATACGATCTCACCGTCGCGCATCGTCACGATCCGATCGGCGTAGGCGGCGATGTCCGCTTCGTGTGTGACAAGGACGATCGTAACGCCTTGGTCGCGGTTGAGCGCGATCAGCGTGTCCATGATCTCGTGCGAGGTTTTCGTATCGAGATTACCGGTCGGCTCGTCGGCCAGAAGCAAGCTTGGCGAGTTGATCAACGCGCGGGCGATGGCGACGCGCTGCTGCTGGCCACCGGAGAGCTGGCCGGGCGTGTTGTGCGCGCGATCCGTCAGCCCGACGAAGGCGAGCGCCGAACGGGCGCGCTCGGCACGGACCGCCTGGCCGACCGGGCCCGCGGCGGCGTAATAGAGCGGCAGCTCGACGTTCTCCTCCGCACTTGTCCGGGCGAGCAGGTTGAAGCTCTGAAAGACGAAGCCGAGACGTCCGCTGCGAATTTGGGCGAGATCCGTCTCACCGAGTTCGGCGATATCGACGCCCTCAAAGTAGTAGTGCCCGCCGCTCGGCCGGTCGAGGCAGCCGAGGAGATTCATCAGCGTCGACTTGCCTGATCCCGACGATCCCATGATCGCGACGAATTCGCCGCGGCGAACGGTCAGATTGACCCCGCGCAGCGCGTCGACCTTGACGTCGCCGACGACAAAAGTGCGTGTTACGTTCTCGATCCGGATGACCGGCGCGACGTCGGACTGGGTGTCGCGAGGCATCAGAAGCGCGGCACCGCGAGGGTGCCGCTCTGCGGACGGGTCTCCGCCGTGATGACCAGGTCGCCGACAGCGAGGTCGCCGCCGGTGATCTCGATATTGGTGCCGTCGTCAAGGCCGGTGGTAGCCGTGACGGCAACCGGCGCCCCATTGCGCAACACCCAGACCCTGGCCTGCCCGTTCGTGACCGCATGCGCGCTTGCCAGTCCACCGGGGACGTAGCGCAGTGCTTGATCCGGCATACGTAGCACGTCGTTTCGCTGAGCGACGATGATTTGCGTCGACGCGGTCATGCCAGGCTTTAACGCGAGGTCATCGTTGGCGACATTGATCACGGCATCATAGGTCACGACGTTTTGCACTGTCTGCGGCGACAGGCGGACCTGGGCAACCGTTCCGTGAAAAGTGCGATTGGGATAGGCGTCGACGGTAAACATCGCCGAGTCACCCTCTTTCACGCCGCCAACATCGCTTTCGCTGACATTGGTGTCGACCTCCAGTGTCTTCAGGTTCGTCCCAATCAGAAATAGCGTTGGTGTCTGCAACGAGGACGCGACGGTCTGACCTTGCGTGACGTTTCGGGAGACGACCGTCCCGTCGACCGGCGAGATAATGTCGGTGTATTGAAGATTGAGCTTGGCGCCTTCGATGAGTCCCTGATCGAGCTTCACCGTCCCTTCGTCCTCTTGCACGACGTAGGCCTGGTCTTCGGCCTGCTGGCGGGCGATTGCGCTTTGGGCCGCGAGACCTTGGTAGCGCGCGAGATCCATGCGGGCTTCGCCGAGAGTCGCCTGATCGCGCGCCAACTGGCCAAGGTAATTGTCAAGCGTCGCCCGGAAGGGCCGGGGATCGATCTTGGCGCAAACCTGGCCCGCCTTGACCTCGGTGTTGTAGTCGCAATAGAGCGACTGGATAATTCCCGAATCGTAGCTGCCAACGATGATGGTGAGGATCGGGTTTACCGTGCCGGTCGCGGTTGCCTGCTGGGTGACCGCACCGCGGGTCACGCCGGTGGTCACGTAACTCACCGCAGCCGGCGCGGACAGGCGCCACCAAGCTGCCGCAGCGACGACCAGGATGCCCGCGCCAAAGATGCCTGCAAGCCAGCCGCGATGGCGCCTCCGCCGCAGAGAAGACGATGCGGGCGACAGTGCACCAGTGGCGATCTTAGTCTGATCGTTCATCCGTGAACCTCGATCCGCGAAGGATCGTCCATTCCCAGTGGTGCGCCTTGATCAGAATCAAAGCGCGGTCCGAGACTGCCATCGGTGCAGCCCCGAATTCCCCCGACAGAACTTCCCTATTTCAGATTACAGGCTCCGAATTCTGTTTTATTCGCGTTCGGCCCGTAAGACTGGAGCACTAGATTCCCTGACGACGCATCCATGCCGAGGCTGACCGTGTTGGTGTAGCCGTTTATCGTGAGCTGCGAGAACGTCACGTGATCGAGAGGCCCCGCCACGCCGTCTTGGGACACTGCGATTGTTTTGGTCGCTTGATCGACAGTGACGACGATCCGTCGGGATTCAGCCTCGGCGAAGTTCAGATCTGTCGCTGATTCGATCGTAGTCAATTCGCAGTCGAGCTGACGGGGTGCGGTCCGGCCGGCAGTTGGCAAGAGAGAGAGGGCTACGACGGCCGCCATTTTCAGGTCGAACGCTTGGCGACGCAGCAACCGTCTTCCCATGACGCCCCTCACTTTACGTACGACCGGAATGCTATGAGGCAAGCACCGCTCTGGCCTTGATCCTGGTCAATCGCCGCGACCGACGCTAAAGCTAACTTGGCGAACCGCCGTCGTCGGGTTGAGACTTCATGGTTTTGGATCGGCCGCGACGACATGGCAAGCGGCGTGAATCTTCAGGGCAAGCCGACGGCCTTCCGCGGGATTACCAACCCTATCCGCGACACCCGAAATAGAAGCGCCAACGAACAAGCACCGCGATCCCGATCAATCGACGGCGATCTCCGCTTCCGCACGAAGCCAATAATCAAGGATGCGGTCGGGCGGATAGCCCTCTTCTCCGCATATTGCGTAAGCCCGCTCGCGGATCGCTTGCTCTCCGTCAGCGGTCACCGTCGATCTTCTCAGTGGTGGCGAGCAACTGACCGCGTTCGATCTGGTCGGCCTGCGTCTCCAGATCTTCGGCAGTGCGCAGCCGAGCCTCCCAGATTGCGGGATTGCCAGCACGTTCAGCGAATTCGCGATACCAGGCCGCGAGATCGCGGAGCTTGAACGGATCAGTGGACATGAGGACCGCTTTCGGGCTCGGGGACGTTAACCAAGCCTTAATCGATCGCGATCGCGTTGAGATTGACGCAGATCAACCGGCCGCCCACTGGACGCCATTGCGATGTCAGCTCGGAAGGAGACGGTCGCTGGATCGCACCGCTCCGGTGCGACGCGCCGATAACCACCACCCGTCGTGCCGGCGACGGGGAGACAAAAGATCAAGTCCGCCCGTCACCGCTCATGAACAGGCTCGCCAAGACGTAGCGGCGGAAGGCAAGCAACAGTGCGATCGGCGGCAGCACGTAGATCACCGCCGCCGCCATCATCGCGTTATATGGCGCATCGACATCCTCGAAGAGCTGTCCCTGCGTCACGGACACCGTCATGTGCTTGGTCGAGAGCAGCACCGCCTGATAGAGGTAGTCGTTCCAGGCGAGCAGCAGCGCGTAGATCGCGACCACCGCGAGGGCTGGAGTCATCAGCGGAATATAGATGCGCGCGTACATGTGCAGGGCGGTCGCGCCATCGACGCGCGCCGCGTCGTCGAGTTCCACGGGGATCAGGCGCGCGTAGAGTTGCAAGATCAAGATCGCGAATGGGGTGGCGAAGGTCACTTGCGCCGCGATCACCGCCCAAAGGTTATCCGCGAGCCCGTATGCGTGCATGATCCGATAGTAGGGGACAATCAGGAACGACGCGGGGATGGCGTAGGTCACGAGTGCAGCGTTGATGAGAAGCGGGCCGCGGCTTAACCGCAGGCGGCTCACCGCGAAACTCGCCAGCGAACCGACCAGCACGGTGAGTACCGCGGTCGCCAATCCGATCTCAATGCTGTTGCCGAACTGGTGCCAGAAATCCTCCAGGTATCGCGCCTGCTGGGTGACGACCGAGCGGAAGCCTTCTAAGGAGGGCTGGGGCGGCCATAGATTGCCGTCGAACTCGATTTCGCCCTCGTCGGGGTCGAGCGCGACGAGAAAGATGTTGTAGACGGGCAGAAGCGACCAAATCAGCAGAGCAATCCCGAGAAGAGCAGAGCCGCCCTCTACCCAGATATTGAGGCTCTTACGGCGCGGACGCACAGCCTGGCCGCCGGAAAGGGCAATGCTCACAGCTGCACCTCTCTGATCTGAAGGCGGCGCATCAGCACGATGACGATCGGTATCAGCACGGGCAGCGATGACAGCATGGCGGCGACCCCGAGCCCCGGTTTAGCGGTGTCGAATGCGTAGCGAAAGCCAAGCGTCGCCAGCACATCGGACGAAAGCGCGGGAGCCCCGCCGGACACGAGGTAGGCCGTGGTGAAGTCGCCGAGCGCCCAAAGCGTCGTGAGCAGCGTGCAGATGAGATAGAGATTGGCCAGCAGCGGAAAGGTCACATGGGCGAAACGGCGCACGCCGATCGCTCCATCAACCGCCGCGGCGTCATGAATCTCGCGCGGGATCGTCATGCGGCCGGCGATGAAGATCACCGTCCAGAACGGCATCCATTTCCAGATGAAGGCGACGATATTCGCGCCGACCGCGAGCGAGCGATGGTTGAACCAGAGCGGGCCGTCGATCCCGAACAGCGCAAACAGGAGACCGTCCAAAAAACCGCGCTGGTCGATCAGCATCCAATGGAACGAGACGCAACCTTGCACCGTGGCAATCAGCCAAGGCAGCAGGTAGGGAGCCAAGAGCAACCTGATCCACCAGCGTGGCCGCAGAAAAAAGCCCGACAGCAGCAACGCCCCGAACATGGTCACATTCACGCCGACGCCGACAAAGAACAAGGTGTTGATGACGGTCGGCAGGTAGAGCGGGTCCGAAACCAGCTCGGCGAAAAGTGACGGTCTGGCAGCAAGCCACAGAGCGTAGGCGACGGGATAGACGACGAAGGCAATGAACACCGCGGCGTAGGGCGCAACGAAAGCGAGCGCCCACCTCGTCTCGACAGTCCGCAGAGGGCGATGTTCGGGTGGTCGGCCCGTCCCTTTAACGGAGAACCGCGGCGCGCCGACAAGCACTTCTTGAGTGCCGCTCATCGCTGCCTCCCTGACAAACCCCCCATTTGATCAACATGGCTCGTTGCAGCTCCCAGTTGCGCTGAAACCGCAGCTTTTTCTGATGTTAAGCGAAGCTAACGATCACCGCAGCGCTAATCGTCGGGATCTGTCCGAATTGGGGGCAGGACCAGCGCGACGCCGCGCGGGAAACCCGAGGTTGGCTTTGTCAAGCAAGCCCGTCTAGCCGACCTTAGCTCGGTGGCGGAAGTGCGCCGATAGTCGTCTTTGGCGCTGAGGTCGCTGGAAAGCCAGCAGGCATCAAGACTTGTGCCGAGTTCAGCAATCCGAGGCGCGATCAGTCGGGCTGCGTATCCGCGTCATCGTCGTCCGACCGCCCGAACTGAGGGAGGTACCGGCCGAAGTTCAATTCGAAGTCGCTCGGAACACCGTAACCGATACTGCGGATCTTGGCACGGCGCGCCTGCGCACCGGGCAAGGCCAGCAGTGGGAAGAAGAGGTCATTGCTCGACTGAAACTCGGCGGCTGCCGGCATCCCGAACCGATTGATCTGCCCCTTGGCCGCGGCGAGCGTTTCAAGATCGAACGAGGCCAGACGCCGGACGAGCGCATCGACAAACGAGTCGAGGTCGCCATCGTCCAGCGTGCGGTTGACCCAGCCATAGCGCTCGGCGATATCAGCATCGAAATCGTCGCCGCTGAGCACGATCTCAAGTGCGCGCGAGCGGCCCACCACACGCGGGAGCCATTCGAGCGCTCCGCCGCCCGGGACCAGTCCGACGCCGATCTCGGGTTGGCCGAACAGGGCGCTTTGCCGGCTGGCAAAACGCATGTCGCAGGCCAGCACGAACTCGTTCCCGATGCCGCGCGTGCGCCCGCGAATCTTGGCGATGCTCACGACTGGCGTCGACGAGAGGCGCAGCACAAAGTCGCGCCAAAGGCCCAGCGCCTCTGGCCGTTCCGCTGCCTTGGCTACGTCGAGATGGGCGGTAAAAAAATCGGGGTTCGCCGACTGGAACACGACGACCTTCACGGAGGGGTCCGCCTCGATATCGCTCATTAGCGCTCCCAATTCGACGATCGTCGCGGGAACAAACATGTTGATCGGCGGGTTGCTGAAGGTGATGGTCCACCGGTCCTCATAGGTGCGGTCGGTGTTGAACTGCGAAGCGTCAGGCATGGCGCATCTCCTACGTCGATTGGCAGATCAGTTTTGCGCTCAGGCTGACTGTCGGGACAGGGTAGCTTGCAGATCAGGGACCTCCACGGCGCGGAGCAGCCGACCTAACGTCCGCCGAGCCCGCGAGGCATGAGCAGAAGGCATCAAGCCGATGAGATGACGTCGTGCAGGCCGCTCATGTCGGCAACTCTGTGCCGGCTTGCTCCCGGAGCATGTATTCCGCGTACCATTCCGGCCAAGCTTCATCGCGCCGGCCGAGCCGCCGCTCGTGCTCGCCATGCGCCGCTTCGGCACGGCGCAAAGCAGCCGCGAGCTCGGCCGCTGAAGCGAAGGTGGTTTCCCCTTCCACGCGACCCGGCAGCCGGGTGGTGATCTCCTGAAAGAGCCAGCCATTGCCGTCTGGATCGCTGAATGAGGCAAAGGAGCGATAGCTGGTACGCTCTGGGTCCGGCCCGCTCACGCGGCGCCGACCGAACAGATAAGGCTGATCAGGACCGGCGTAAGCGCCGCGGGCGTCGTGGAACACCTCGCTTACCTCGACACCGCGGCTGACGAGATCGGCGCGCGCCGCCGCGATGTCTGAGACGATGAGATACAACCCCTGGGCGGAGCCGGGAGCCGCCGCGGTGACATTCTTGCCGAAGATCACGGAGCACCCGGAGCCGGGCGGCGTGAACTGAATCACGCGGAAGTCGTCGCCATGGTCGAAATCGGCGTCGAGCCGCCACCCCAAGCCACCGTAGAAGCGCTTGGCGCGATCGACATCTGAAACCGGAACGACGACGATCTCGAGCTTCATGTCGATTGCGGGCATCAGCGCCCTCCATTCTTTGGAAAGATCGGATCGACTGACTGAGCGTTTGTCACCCGCGGACTGGCGGACGCGCAGCACGAGATTAGGTTCAAATCCGTGATGATGCGATGACGGCTCGGTCGGTGACGCACAAGCCACGCACGTAGCGCCGTTTGGCCTTCCGCTCTTGCCCCCAATCCGGCGTTCGTCCAGCCGATTGACAAGGAAAAGATGCCAGGAATCGCACCACCCCGAAGGCCGGACTCATTCCCCGGTGTTCGTGGCTCGGAGATGGCGCGTACTGCGCTCGCGTAGCGCCTGGAAGATGACGTAGAGCATCGGGATGACGAAAATTCCCACGGCGCTCGCGGCGATCATGCCGGCAAAGACGGGAGTGCCGACGTCGTGTCGGCTAATCTGCGCAGCACCCCGAGCCATCACCAGCGGGTAGACCCCGAGGATAAACGCGAAGGACGTCATCATCACGGCGCGGAACCGCATCTGCGCACCGAGCACCGCGGCTTCGTGGATGTCCTTGCCCTGCTCCCGCTGGTCCTTGGCGAACTCGACGATGAGAATGCCGTTTTTCGCCGCCATCGCGATCAGCACTACCAGCCCGATCTGGCCGTAAAGGTCGAGCGACAAATGGAAGAGGAGTATGCCGAGAAACGCGCCCAAGACCCCAACCGGCACCGACAGCAGGACCGGTATCGGGATGATCAGGCTCTCGTACAGTGCCACGAGAAACAAAAACGCAAAAAACACGGCAAGAGCGAGAATGGCACCGGTCTGTCCGGACGCCGCCACCTCCTGGTAGGCGGTGCCCGTCCACTCATAGCTGTAGCCGGCGGGTAGCGTCTTGGCAGACACGTCGGCCATGGCAGCAATTGCAGCGCCGGACGAGGCGCTGAGAGCCGGGCTGCCTTGTATTGGAATTGCGCGATAATTGTTATAGCGCGTGATGACTTGCGGCCCGACAACCACGTGCGCTTCGGCGATCGAACGGAGCGGCACATCGGTACCGAATTTGTTGCGGATGTAGATCTGCCATAACGAAGACACGTCGCGCCGATCCGCCGCCTCGCCTTGGATGTTGACCTGCCAGACACGACCGAACAGATTGAAGTTATTGATATAGATGCCGCCGAGCGTCGCCTGCAACGCGCCAAACACGTCATTCATGTTGAGCCCGAGCGCTTGCGCCTTCTCGCGGTCGATGTTGAGATAGATCGAAGGATTGCTGGCGGTGTAGGTTGAAAAGACATGGGTCAGCTGGGGATCGCGGCTAGCGCTGGCCACAAGACCTTGCATGACGCTGTTCATCGCGGCGGGGTCCTGGCCTTCCAGCCCCTCCAAGTCGTATTCGAACCCGCCCGTCGTCGACAGCCCGATGATCGGCGGCAGGTTGAAGGCAATCACGTTGGCGCTTCGCACCTCGCGGCCTTCGGCGAACACGCGGCCGATCAGCGCCTGGGCGGAGTCAGCCGCCTTGGTGCGATCCTCGAATGGCTTCAGAAGGGGAACGATAAAACCGACATTGGGTTCGTTGACGCCGTCGATGATAGAAAACCCGCTGATGGAAAAGACCTTGTCTACTTGCGGCATCTGTCGCAGCAGACGGGTGATGCGGCTGACCGCCTCGCGGGTACGATAGACCGAGGCCCCGTCAGGCAGCTGCACGTTCACAAAAAACGCACCTTGATCTTCTTCCGGCAAAAAGCCCGTCGGCGTGTGCAGCGCCAACAACCCGATCGCGCCGGCGCTGACCGCGACGATGAGAAGGCTGATGAGCGAGAGGCGCACGAGACGCCGGACGATGGCGGCGTAGCCGTCTCTGACATTGTCGATGCGGCGCAAGACCCAAGCCATCGGCCCGCGCCTCGCCCCACGGTGGCGCAGGAACAGCGCGCACAACGCAGGCGACAAGGTCAACGCGTTTAGGGCCGAGATCAGCATCGCGACGCTGATCGTGACCGCAAACTGCCGGAACAATTGTCCGGAGATGCCTGGGATAAACGCCACCGGCACAAACACCGAAAGCAGCACCAACGTGATGGCGATGATCGGTGCGGTGATCTCCGTCATCGCCTTTTTTGTAGCCGCCGCCGGGCTGAGCTGAGGGTTCTCCTCCATCACCCGCTCGACGTTTTCAACGACGACGATCGCATCATCGACGAGAATGCCGATCGCTAGCACCATCGCCAACAAAGAGACCGTGTTGGCGGAGTAGCCGACGACAAGAAGAACGGCGAAAGCGCCGATGACGCTGACCGGTACCGCGATTGCCGGGATGAGCGTGGCCCGCAGGCTGCCGAGAAAGACAAAGACCACGATCACGACGAGGCCGAAGGCGATGGCTAGCGTGACCAGCACGTCGTGAATCGTCGCGCGCACGAATGTCGTCGTGTCGTAGTTGACGACATAGTGCAGTCCCTGGGGGAAACGCTTGGACAGGCGGTCCATCGTCGCGATGACCGCCGAGGCCGTGTTCACCGCGTTAGCGCCGGGCGACAGGTACAAGCCGATGGCGACCGCGGGTTCGCCGTTATAGCGGCCCTCGACATCCTCGTTCTGGGCGCCGAGCTCGACACGGGCGACGTCGCGTACGCGCAGCAACGACCCGTCGGGGTTGGCGCGCAGCACGATGTTGCCAAACTGCTCGGGCGTCGTCAGTCGCCCCTGGGTCTCGATGTTCATCTGGAATTGCTGGTCGTGGCCGATCGGCCGTGCCCCGATGCGGCCCACAGGGGCCTGCACATTCTGCGCCTGGATCGCATTGATCAGGTCGGCGGGCGTCAGCTTCAGATTGTCGAGACGGTTGGTGTCGAACCAGATGCGCATCGAGTAGTTGAGCGCACCAAAGATATGCGCCTGTCCGACCCCCGGTATCCGTGAGAGGACATCGATAATGTTTATGATCGCGTAATTGGTGATGAATAGCGGATCTTGCTGGCCATTATCGCTGTAGAGCGAGAGGAACTGCAGGACGGCCGAGGATTTCTTCTGGATGGTGAGACCTTCGAGCTGGACCTCGGCTGGGAGCTGGGCCAGGGCGGTTTGCACGCGGTTGTTGACGTTGACGGTATCGATATCGGGGTCGGTGCCGAGATCAAAGCTGACCGTGAGGTTGTACGAACCGTCGTTGGCGCTCGTCGACTTCATGTAGATCATCTTGTCGACGCCGACGACTTGGGCTTCGATTGGCTGTGCGACGCTGGCCTCGACGACGGCGGCCGAAGCCCCGGGATAGGTCGCGGTAACCTGTACCTGCGGCGGCACAATATCGGGCAGTTGCGCGACGGGAATGCGGGTCAGCGCCAGCAGGCCCGCGATCGTGATGACGACCGCGATAACACCCGCAAGCCGCGGGCGATCGACAAAGACGTCGGAGATCACTGCCGGGCCCCCGCGGGGCCAACGGATGGTCCCGGCGTCGCCGGTGCAGGCGATACCGCCTCGCCGGGGCGAACGCGCTGCAGCCCCTCGGTGATGACGAGTTCGCCTTCCTTTAATCCATTCGTGATCACCGCCAAGGAGGGTGTCGACTGACCCTGCTGAATCCGGCGAACTTGCGCCTTGTCTTGGGCATCGACGACGTAGACATAGTCGCCCTGTTGATCCGACAGCACGGCGGCGCGGGGGACGGCCAGAACCGTGATCGGCTCGACGCCCTCCAACAATACGCTCACGAATTCTCCGTCAAACAGTTCCCGCTGCACCCCTGGCATTCCGGTTATCAACGGATTGGGAATGACGGCACGCAGTGTGAATGTGTCGGTATTTTCCGTGATCGTGGGCGAGACGTAATCGAGCTTGCCGTCGGAGCCGTAAATCTTGCCATTGGGCAACCGCAGCTTGACGACGACGGCATCGAACCCGCCTTTGGGCTGGTAGCGTTCTCGAAGGGCGAGCCCCGTCCGCACCGGGATCGGAAACAGCACGTACATCGGATCCTGGCTGACGATGTTCGCCAGGGTGCCGGTCGTCGGCGAGACGACATTGCCTTCGGTCACCTGCGTCGCGCTGATCTTGCCATCGACCGGCGAGACGACGTTGGTGTAACCAAGGTTGATCTGGGCCGTCTGCAACTGTGCCTTGGCGCCGTCGATTTGGGCCGCCAACGCCCGTTCGTTGGCGAGCGCGGTATCGACATCCGATTGCTGGCCGGCGACGGTGGGGAGCAGCTTCTGGGCACGCTGCAGGGTAATCTCCGCATTCCGATGCTGTGCTTCCAGTTGTTCCTCATTGGCCTTCGCCGCATCGACCAGAGCCTGGAACGGCGGCCGCTCGATCTCGTAAAGCAGATCACCTTTCTTGACCTCGGCGCCTTCAACGAAGTCTCGCTTTTCGAGAAACCCGGTAATGCGCGCGACGAGAGCCACCCGGTTCACCGCCTGGATGCGCCCATTGAACTCGTCGCTTTGAGTGATCTGCTGCTGTTCGGCGCGCACGACGCCGACCGCAGGCGGACCGGCGCTGGGAGCCTGCGCCGCAGCCTCCACCGACAGGAAAGCGAGGGCGAAAGCGATCGCTGCGCGGTAAGCGCTGGCCGTCCAGCTCATTTCAGCCAACTGAGACACTCCTTTTGATTAGCCAGCAAATCGGAGCATCAGTAGGATTCTGGTTGATCTCTGCTTAGCGATCTGCGCGACGCAAATCCCGTGCTGTTCTCTCACGGCGGCAAATTGTAGCCGTCACGGCACGAGCACCGATAGGCGCAAATTCGGGTGTTTGCCGCTGGCCGGAGATTTGTGCCCTT
>JASHUW010000365.1 GCA_030039815.1 Alphaproteobacteria bacterium | reverse complement strand
GCCGGCGGCGTCGATCACGGTGAGCCGGGTAAAGCCGACCCCGTCCGGGCTCCAGAACAGCTCATGACGCGGCGCGCCGGGCGGCAACGGTCTGCCGTCGGCGAGCCAGCGCAATGGCCCCCTGCCGCCGCTCGCTTCGAGCGGCACCGCCTCGCCGTGCCATTCGACCGTCGAGCCGTCGGGCGGGTAGAGGATTTTCGGCCCGCCCGCCTCGCGGCCGGCGCGCTCGGCCGGTCCGGGGTCAAGCCGCTGCAGGCGCGGCGGCAGGTCGCGCCGCGCGACCAATAGCGCGCCCGGGGGCGGTCTCGGCACATCGCTATTCGCGGCCGGCCCCAGCAGATCGGCGATCTTGAACAGCACCGGCGCCGCAGTGGTGATGCCGCTGATGCCGGGCATCGGCGTGCCGTCGGGCCGGCCGACCCAAACCGCGATCGTCACCTCGTTGTCGTAGCCGACCGCCCAGGCATCGCGGAACCCGTAGGAGGTGCCGGTCTTGAAGGCGAGCTGGCGCGAGCGGCGCACCTCGCTCGGCAGCATGCCGGGTGGCGGCGGCGCGTTGCGCAGGATGTCGTCGACATACCAGGCGGCGACCGGGCCGAAAATCGTCGTTTCCTTGGCGGGCGGCTGGTCGGGCCGGGTCTGCAGCGGCGCCACCGCCCCCTTATGCGACAGCGCGACATAAAGGGTCGCCAGATCGAAGAGGCTGATGCCGTCGCCGCCAAGCGCCACCGCGAGCCCCGGCTCGGCGGTGAATTGCGGCAGCTTCAGCGTGACGCCGGCGGCGGCGAGCGCGGCGGTGAAGCGCGCCGGCCCGAGCCGGTCGAGCACCTCAACCGCCGGCACGTTCAAGGAATATTGCAGCGCCTGGCGGGCGCTGACCTCGCCGCGGAACTGGCCGTCGAAATCGCCCGGCGTGTAGTCGCCGAAATGCCGCGCCTCGTCGTCCAGCAGCGTCTCCGGGTGGATGATGAGCCGGTCGAACGCCATCGCATAGATGAACGGCTTCAGCGCCGAGCCGGGCGAGCGGACCGCCCGGGCCATGTCGATCGTACCGTGGCGCGCGCCCGACAGATAATCGGCATTGCCGACATAAGCGACGACCCGGCGCTCGCGGTTATCGACGACGATCGCCGCCAGCGTCGCCTGCGGGTCGAGCGCGCCAGCCTCGTTCCTGAGCAGCGTTTCGACCTGACGCTGCAGCAGCGGATCAACCGTCGTACGCAACACTGCGGAATGCGGGCTGTCGTCGCGCAACTCCTTGGCCAGATGCAGCGCGTGGAACGGCAGCGCGACGCGCGCATGCGGCACGGCCTCGGCCGCCGCCTCGACGAAAGCCTGGTCGGAGATCACCCCCGCATCCGCCATGCGCTCGAGCACCGCGTCGCGCGCCCGGCGCGCCGCCGCCGGGTGACGGTCGGGGCGCAGCCGCTCGGGCGAGCGCGGGATCGCCACCAGGAGCGCCGCCTCGGCCGCGGTCAGATGCGCCGGCTCCTTGCCGAAATAGGCGAGGCTGGCGGCGCGCACCCCTTCGAGATTGCCGCCAAACGGCGCCAAGGTCAGGTAGATGCCGAGAATGTCGTCCTTGCCGAGGCGGCGTTCCAAAGCGAGCGCCTCGCCGCTCTCGACGATTTTCGCGACCAGCGTGCGGGGCCGCCGCTCGAGCAGCCGTACCGCCTGCATCGTCAAGGTCGAGGCGCCGGAGACGACATGGCCGTGCGCGATCCATTGTCCGGCCGCGCGCAGCACCGCCAGCGGATCGACCCCGAAATGGCTCTCGAAGCGCCGATCCTCGGTGGCGATCAGCATGCGGCGATAAAGCGGATCGACCTCGCCCGCCGCGGTCGGCAACCGCCATTTGCCGTCGGCGGAGAGGAAGCCACGCAGGATCGTCCCGTCGCGCGCCAGCACCAGCGCCGAGAGCCGCTCGTCGCGATCAAGGTTCGGCGCCGGCAGCAGCAAATAACCGAGGGTCAGACAGGCCAGCGCGAACGCTCCCCCGATTAGCCAGCGCCAGCTCCGCCGCAGCCATTCTCCCTCTCCGCCCCCGGGGGCGGAGAAGGCCGGGGTGAGGTGGGGGAAACGCCAGCGCATGCCCACCTCACTCGCCCTCGGCTTTGCCTGGGGCACCCTTTCCCCCCAATGGGTAGAGAGGGGAAAAGCAGCGGTGCGACAGTGGAAGCATTGCTGTTACCGCGGCTGCACGGTCAGCGTGCCCATCGCGGTGCGGCCGTAGGTCTCGGGGTCGTACATGTCCTCGACGTCGAGCGCCGGGTATTTGAACGTGCCCGGCGTCACCGCGCGCACCACATAGGCGAGGGTGAAATTCGCCGTGCCGCTCGGCAGGTCGAGCGCGGCGATATAGCGATCGTCGCGCGCCTCGCTGTAGTTGGGGCTGGAGATATCCTTGAGCCAGGAATAGGCGCCCGAGGCGTCGCCGGTGGGCGCGGTGGCGTTCTGGATTTCGAACCCGGCGGGCAGCAGATCGACGATCAGCGCCCGCGCATCCTGACCGGAATCCTTGCGCGTGCCCGCCAGCACCACGACGAAGAGGTCGGTCTGCCGCGCCTTGGTGAGATCGGCGGCGGTGCCGTCCGGGTTGAAGACCTGGCGGGTCACCGTATAGCCGTTGCTTTCGGCTGGCAGCTCGGCCTTAACGACGCCGGTGATCGACACGCTGCGCCACAGCGGCTGCGTGCCGCGATTGGCGACGGTCACCGCCGGCGCATTGGCGCCGAGCGCGCGATGGAAATATTCCGGCTTGTCGCGCGTCTCGGGCGGCTTGTCGCCGACCGCGACGGTCATGCTGTTGCCGGTGACCTTGGCGGCCGCCTCGGCGGCGAGCAGCAGCCAGGCCTGTTCCTGGGTGCTGGTACGGTCGGCCTTGGCGAAGAGCTCGGCGATACGGTCGATGATCGCGGTGAGGCGCGGCTGGTTGGCGGGGTCGCCGGCGGCAAAGGCGAGCGCCGCCGCGCTGTCGCGCAATTCGCTGCCGTAATCGACATAGCGCAGCGCCTTGTCGCGCAGTGGCGGCGCGGCGAGCGCCGCGGCGTACGCGGCCTGGGCGCGGGTGGCATCGCCGTAAAGCGCGAGAGCGGCGGCGAGCTGGGCCTTGGCGAGCTGCGTCGGCAGCCGCGTCATCGCCGTGTCGTTGAAGTAGCGCAGCGCGCCGAGATCGTCGGCCTTGGCGCGCGCCAGCACGTAATGCGCATAGGCGAGCGCCGGCAGGTCCTTGTCGTCCTTGTGCTCCTGCTTGACGTAGTTCTGCAGCCAGCCGATGACGCCCTTCATCGCGAAATCCGGCACGGTGTCGCCGTGTTCCTGGGCGCGCATCAGGAAATCGGCGGCGTAGGCGTCAAGCCAGGGCACCGTGTCGTCGGTGTCGCTCCACACGCCGAAACTGCCATCGGAGCGTTGCAATTCGGCGATATGGCCGATCGCGCCGGCAACCTCCTTCGCCGGGTCGAAGCCGGGGTCGGTGTGCCAGAGCTTGGCGACCTCGCTGACATAGAGCAGCGGCAGCGCGCGGCTCGTCGTCTGCTCGAGGCAGCCATAGGGATAACGGTCGAGCGCTTGCAGGAGCGCCGGCACGTCCCACTCGGGACGCGGGCTGACCGACAGCACCGCCTCGGCGGTGCCGGGCAGGAACTCGTCGGCCGCCGCATCGTCAAGCGTCACGCTCTCGCCCGGCGCCATCTGCCCGACAAAGCGACGCAGCTGATAGGACTGCGCCGGACGCACCCCGATCTTGAAGTCGCGCGCGATCCGCGTGTTGCCGGGCCCGATCAGGTCGAGATGCACCGCGATATTGCCGACCGTCGTCGCGGCGAGCGTGAACCCGTCGCTGAAATTGGCGCCGGCATCAAGATGGATCGTGCGGTCGACCGGGGTCGCGAAACCGCCGGCGCCGGTCGCGGTCATCTTCAGCGCGTAGTCGCCGGCCGGGCCTTCGAGGTTGTTGATGGTGACCGCGAGCCGCGCCTCGTCGCCCGGGGCGAGGAAGCGCGGCAGCGCCACCATCGTCACGACGGGGTCGCGCACCGTCATCTGCGCGCTCGCCGCGCCGACCTTGTGGGCGGCGAAGGCGACGGCCATCAGCCGCACCTGGCCCTGGAAATCGGGCATGTCGAACTTGACGGTCGCCGCGCCGTCGGCATCGAGCTTGACGATGCCCGAGAACAACGCCACCACGCGGTTGCTTTTGTCGGGCAGGCCCGCAACCGAGCGCTTGGCGAAATTGTCACCGCCGCTGCGTAGCGCGCCGAGCGCG
Source organism: Alphaproteobacteria bacterium (assembly GCA_030039815.1). Lineage (GTDB taxonomy): Bacteria > Pseudomonadota > Alphaproteobacteria > ATCC43930 > CGMCC-115725 > DATARH01. Next base: position 5,341 of record JASHUW010000365.1, on the reverse strand, counting down.
CCGGCATGTGGGTCGATCAGCCGGCCGTAGAGATCGCGCAGCTCGACCCCGAGCTTTTCCTTGCCGAAGAAATAGTCGGCCGGCGACGGGCTCGAAAAATCGGTGAGCTTCAGCACCGCCTCGTCGACCGCGGCGAGAGTGACATAGGCTTCCTCACCCTTGTCGAGGCCGGCGACCTTGATCGGCACCGAGACGGGCGCGCGCGGTCGCGCCACGTCCGGAGGCGAGAGGGTCACGCCGAGCGTGCGCGCCGCCGCATCGACGCCGAGCCAGGCGACCCCCACGGCCCGTCCAGGCCCACGCAGCGAGGTCCCGGCACTCGCCGGATCGGGCGGGGTCGGCGGGCGGTATGCGGTCACCAGCGCGTAGACGCCGCTGCCCCAATTGGCATCGACCGGGATTTCGAGCGTGGTGCCGCCCTCGGGCAGCGTGAACGCCTTCAACGAGATGATCTTGTCGGAGGCGATCGCCAGCTCCGCCTCGCCGGCGAACGGCGCCTTGACGAAGAGCTTGGCGGTGTCGCCCGCCTTGTAGCTGGTCTTGTCGAGCGTCGCGGTCAGCTTGTCGGGGACGTCGGGCAGCTCGGCCTCGACCCACCAGCCGACATGGAAGCGCACGCTCGACTGGGCACCGCTCTTGGCGTCGCGGACCTCCCAGCGATAGCGCCCGGCCGGCAAGTCCTTCGACAAGGTCGCCAGGTTGCCGTTGGGCACGTCGACGCTGCCGCTGTCGATCGGCTCGTCGCGCACCTGGCGGCGGTAGCGCCACGAGCCGCCCACCGAATACCAGTCGTATTGCCAGTGCTCGCGGATCAGCTCCCAGCGCAGCCCTGGCGCGGCGATACGCTTGCCGGCCTCGTCGACGGCGATGACATCGACCTTCGACGCCTGCCCCTCGGGCACGCCGTCATCGCCGGCATTGGTGCGCAGCCCGATTGTCACCGGGCGCTCGCGGATCGGCCGGGTGATGTCGGCGATGATCGCGCGACCGCTCGGCTCGTAGACGCTGACCTCGATGGTCGCGTCGATCGGCTTCGTCAAATCGGGCAGGTCGGTGAGGTTGACCTCGGCGCTCGACTTGCCGTCGGCATCGGTATTGGCTGCGTCGAGATCCTTGCTGACGCCGTCGAACTTCTCGTCGACCAGGCCGAACTGGAAATCGGGCTCGGTGGGAAACGGCTGGGCGGAGAAGGCGATCTGCGCATGCGCCTCGACCGCGAGCCCCGCCCCCGGCGCGCCGTAATAATATTTGCCGAGGATCGAGATCGGGTACGCCTCGTTGGGGTGGATCGGGGCGTCGCTCGCCGACAGCTCGACCTTCAGGGTCGGCGGCACGAAATCCTCGACGCGGAAGGGCACGGAGCCGACCGGCGGCGCTTTCGGATCGACGTAAAGCTCGGCCTGCCAAGTGCCCATCCGCGCGTCGCGCGGCAGCGCGTACATCTGGTAATGCGCGCCCAAGGATCCCCCGGGCGAGCCGGCATCCAATTGCCGGCTGTCGACGACGATCCCGTCCGGGCGCACCAGGTGCAGCGTCAGCGGCACGTTCGACAGCGCGTCCGCCTTGGCATCGCGTACCAGCGCCATCAGGTGCACGTTCTCGCCCGGCCGGTAGATGCCGCGATCGGTGTAGAGATAGGCGTCGACCGGGCCCGGCGGCTCGCGGCCGCTCACGCCGCGGTCGGAAAGGTCGAACGCGGCGCGGCCGAGCTCGAGGAAATTGAAGTCGCCCTCGGGCCCGTAGGCCATCACCGCGTAGGGCTCCTCGCCGCCCTTGCCGCGCAAGAGGCCGGCCGGGAAACGGGCGATGCCGTCGTTGTCGGTCGTCGCCGTGCCGAGCTCGTTGTTGTCGTGCGCGTAGAGCTTGAGCGTGATGCCCATGAGCGGCTTCGCGTCGTCGAGCGAGCGCACGGCGACGACCAGTGCGTCGGAGCCGGTATAGGTCGTGAGGCCGAGATTGGAGACGAGGATCCAGTTGGTCGCGATCTGGGTGTCCTCGCCCTGCTTGACGTCGGCGCGCTCGACGGCGGCGAGGTAGACCCCCGGCCCCTTGTCCTTGAGGATGTCCTTGAGCGGGATCGCGGTGGTGACGGCGCGGTTGCGCTCGCCCTTGATCGCCATCTCGCCCTGCCAGACGAGGCTGCCCGCGCTCGCGGCGAGCGTCTCGACATCGTCGCCGCCGGTGGTCGACGTGAGCCGGTCGGCGTCGAGGCTCGGCACCAGGTTGCGCTCGTTGACCTTGACGATGCGCACCTTGACGCGGTCGAGGTTGACCGTCGTCACCGGCAGCCCGGCGCTGCCCTCGCGCGGCAGCACATAGCCGGCGCCCGAGAAGCTGATCACCGGCTTGCGGTCGGGCACGACGACGTTGGTCTTGAAGTCGGCGAGCGTTTTCTCGCCGGTGTCGGACGGGAAGCCGGCGAGCAGCGACACCTGGTAGGTCTCGCCGTGCTTCAGCCCTTCGAGGCACACCGTGTCGCCGCGCCCGGTGACGATGCCGGCGAGCTCGGGGGTCGAGCGCACATAGGCGCCGTAGGACACGTCGCCCTTGGTGGCAATCGGCTCGTTGAAGCGCAGGCAGGCGCGCGCGGTGTCGGCCTCCGCCTCGACCTCGACCTTGATGACGCGGAACGCGACCAGCACCTTCAGCTGGTCGACGCGGGTCGCGACCCCGGCCGACGGGGTGAAGCCGAGCCCGGCCTGGAACGCGGCGAGCGCCTCCTTGTACTTGTCGTGGCGGTCGTAATCGCGGCCGATGACGAACAGCGCATTGCCGCGCTCCACCGGGTCGGTCGATTTGCGGTAGGCGTTGTAGGCGGCCGCCATGACATGGTCTTCGTCGCCGCTCTCGATCTGCGCCTGCGCGAGGCGCAGCCAGACGAGCCCGTCATCGGCGCCGTAAGAGATCGCGGTTTCGAGGTCGTCGATCGCCTGGTCGTAACGCTTCGCCTTGTATTCGGCGGCGGCGTCCTCGCGCAGGCGCGGGATCAGATTGGGCTTGCGCTTGGCCTGGGGGACCTTGTCGAGCAGGTCCTGCTTGTACTGCGCGCCGGCGTCGGCCAGCTCCTTCGACTGGTAATCCGCGGCGGCGGCCGGCAGCGCCCAGGAGCCGGCAACAAGCACCAGGACGAACGACAGGATGCGAAACATCGAGACCCCCCAGCGGCCGAACCCGGCGCCCGCGACGCGGCTATCCGAGCAGCGCCCGGACATGCGTGCAATACGCATTTTTTGTCGACCTGGTTGCATGGGACGATGCGCCATCCAGCCGATATATGTTCGCCATTTGTTCTTGTCAAGAGTGCAAATTTACGATTTTCTCACAGACCACTGATTCGGGCTCTTACTGCGCCGGCCGGGTGGCGAGATAGCGCTCGACCAGCGGCCCCCAGACCGCCGATCCGCCATTCAAGACGAACATGTCGTGACCATCGGCGCCGAAGGATGGGTTGGCGTGATAGTCGGCCTGGCCGCCGGCCTTGGTGAACGCGGCGTACATCGCGCCGACGAGCTCCGGGTTAAAGAAGCTGTCATTGGCCTGGTAGATCCACAGCATCGGGGTCGAAGCGGTGGCGCCAAACCGTGCGGTGGCAACGGGCAGTTCCTCCGGGCTGCAATTGTTGTTCGGCTTGTTGTCCTTATGGCCGCCGCGCCCGCCGGAAAAGTCGATCAGCGCGGTGACCCGCGGATGCGGCATCGAATCGTAGGCGATGGTCGCGAACCCGCCGGTCGACAGCCCGACCACGACCATGCCCGTCGGCCGCAGGAAGGGCAGCGTCGCCGCGTAATCGACCGTCACGGCGACATCGCGGGCGCTTTCCAGGCCCGGTTTGACAAAGTCCTCGCGGTCGCATGGCCCGCCATTCTCGAAATAGGAGCCGCCAGTCGCGCCGAAGCCGCGGCGCACGCTCCCCAGCACCGCGTAGCCGCGCTGGAGAAACCAGCGGAACGCCTCGCTGTCGCAGGACGGCAAACCGACCGAGACACGCCTCGCGACGTCCGCCGGCGTGCCGTGCGCAAAGATCACGACGCGCGCCGGCGCCTCGCCCAGCGGGCGGCACAGCCGGGCGTACAAAAGCCGCGGCACGCCGTTATCGTTCATCGGGATCCAATAGGTCTGCGCGCGCCACTGTCCTTCGGGCGTCCCGACCGGCCCCGCCACGTTTTGCGCCAAGGCCGGCCCGACCAGCCCCAGGACAACCGTGAGCAGCGCCATCAACCCCCGCATGTCCCCCCTCCCCGCTTGAGACTTCGGGCGCATCTGTAGCACTGTGTGATCAAGCACGCTCGCGCCGCCGCGCGAGCTCACGGCGCCAGCCGAAGGCGACACGGGGGTGTCGCCGCACTTGATAACGCTGGAGGACGGGTCATGAAGGTGGGTTTCATCGGCTTGGGGATCATGGGTCACCCGATGGCCCTCAACCTCGCGAAGGGCGGGCACCAGCTCTTCGTCTACGGCAAGCGCACCTGCCCGGCGCCGGTCAAGGAAGCCGGCGCCACGGTATGCGATACGCTGAAGGCGATCGCCGAGCAGTCGGAGGTCGTCATCATCATGGTGCCGGACACGCCCGACGTCGCCGACGTGCTGTTCTCGCCCGAGGGGGTCGTCGCCGGGTTGTCGCGCGGCAAGCTGGTCGTCGACATGAGCTCGATCTCGCCGATCGAGACCAAGGAATTCGCGAAAAAGGTCGCCGAGAAGGGCTGCGGCTATGTCGACGCGCCGGTGTCGGGCGGCGAGGTCGGCGCCAAGGCGGCGAGCCTCACCATCATGTGCGGCGGCTCGCAGAAGGATTTCGACCGGGTCAACCCGCTGTTCGAGCTGATGGGCAAGAACATCACCCTGGTCGGCGATGTCGGCGCCGGGCAGACCACCAAGGTCGCCAACCAGATCATCGTCGCGCTCAACATCGAGGCGGTCGCCGAGGCGCTGCTGTTCGCGTCGAAGGCCGGCGCCGACCCGGCCAAGGTACGCCAGGCGCTGATGGGCGGGTTCGCGGCCTCGCGCATCCTCGAAGTGCACGGCGAGCGCATGATCAAGCGCACCTTCGCGCCCGGTTTCCGCATCGAGCTGCACCAGAAGGATTTGAACCTGGCGCTGCAGGGCGCGCGGGCGATGGGCGTGGCGCTGCCCAACACCGCGACGACGCAGGAATTGTTCAACGCCGCGACCCCGCTCGGCGGCAAGGGTTGGGACCATTCCGGCCTGGTTCAGGTGCTGGAGCACCTCGCCGGGCACAAGGTGGCGGAAGGCTGACCCCTTTCCCCGTCGGGCATCCCGCGAAGGCTGGGATCGTCCGTTTGATTGCGCTCAAGCATCCCCCAGGACGGCGCATGCCAGCCCA
>JASHUW010000364.1 GCA_030039815.1 Alphaproteobacteria bacterium | reverse complement strand
CTGTGCGACATCGTGCTTGCCGCCGACACCGCGCAATTTCAGGATTCCGCGCATTTCGCCTCCGAGGTCGTGCCGGGCGACGGCATGCACATCGTGATGCCGCTGCTGCTCGGCATGAACCGCGGCCGCTATTACCTGCTGACCGGGCAAACGCTCGATGCCAAGAAGGCGAATGAATTCGGCCTCGTCGCCGAGGTGCTGCCGCCCGACAAGGTGCTGGCGCGCGCCTGGGAAATCGCCGAGGACCTCGCCAAGAAACCGACTTTGGCGCTGCGTTATACGCGCCTGCTGCTGACCGAGGCGCTGCGCCGCCAGATGCAGGATCTGCTGGGGTACGGGCTCGGCATGGAATTGCTGGCGCTGGGGGAGAAGCCGGCGGCCGATTAAACATCGCTTCGGCCTCCCCTCTTGACAATCGGCGCCATGACCATATATGCAATAATTATCAGGATAGAAATGCGGCCATAGCATCAAAAAGTGGCGGCGGATCGCCGGAACCGCCATCGGGCGAAGGACGGAACAGGGGGTCGTGACCGCCTGTTCTTGCATCGGATAACAGGCGGATATCAGGCGGTGAACCGCCTGATATCGCAGAAGCGCCGGCGAAACCTGTCTCGAAACGACGCAGAGCGTCCAGCAGCGCGAGTCAATGATGCCCGGCAAGAACATCCTTTTCATCATGTGCGACCAGCTGCGCTTCGATTACCTCGGCTGCTATGGCCATCCGCACCTGAAAACCCCGAACATCGACGCGCTCGCGGCGTGCGGCGTGCGCTTCGATCGCGCCTATGTCCAGTCGCCGGTCTGCGGCCCGTCGCGGATGAGCTTCTATACCGGCCGCTATATGCGCTCGCATGGCGCCAACTGGAACGCTTTCCCGCTGCGCGTCGGCGAGCCGACCCTGGGCGACCACCTCGCCGCGCTGGGCATGCGCACCGCGCTCGTCGGCAAGACTCACATGGCGGCCGACCTCGCCGGCATGAAGCGGCTTGGCATCGACCCGAATTCGTCGCTTGGCGTTCTCGTCGCGCAATGCGGCTTCGAGCCCTATGAGCGCGACGACGGTCTGCACCCCAAGGGCTACCCGCAGCCGCGCCCCGCTTATGACGATTACCTGCGCGCGCAGGGCTTCGACGCCGAAAATCCGTGGGAGGAATGGGCGAATTCGGGCGAGGATGCCCCAGATGGCATTTTGAATGGCTGGCTGCTTGCCAACAGCAACCAGCCGGCGCGCATCCCTGAGGAACATGCCGAGACGCCCTACACGACGCGGCGGGCGATGCAGTTCATCGACGAGGCGGCGAAGGACGGGCGCAACTGGTGCCTCCACCTTTCCTACATCAAGCCGCACTGGCCCTATATCGCGCCGGCGCCCTACCACGACATGTACGGCTTGCAGGATGTCGTCGCGCCGGTGCGTGACGCGGCCGAGCGCGCCGACCCGCATCCCGTCTATCGCGCGCTGATGCAGATGCGGGTGTCACGCAATTTTTCGCGCGACGAGGTGCGTGCGCGGGTGATCCCTGCCTATATGGGCCTCATCAAGCAAATCGACGACCAACTGGGGCATCTTTTTCGCTTCCTCGACGAGCGCGGGCTGACTTCGAATACGCTAATCGTCTTCACCAGCGATCACGGTGATTATCTTGGCGACCATTGGCTCGGCGAGAAGGATTTCTTCCACGACTGCACGGTCAAGGTGCCGCTGATCGTTGTCGACCCGAGCCCAGAGGCGGACGTGACCCGCGGCACCGCGTCGGATGCGCTCGTCGAGGCCATCGATCTGGTGCCGAGCTTTGTCGAATATTGCGGCGGCACGCCGCTGCCGAACGTAATCGAGGGCCGCTCGTTGCTGCCGTTGCTGCGCGGCGAGGGGCCGGTGAATTGGCGACGCGTCATCTTCTCCGAATACGATTATTCGATGCTCGAGGCGCGGCTCATCCTGAGCCAGCCGATCCGCGACTGCCGGCTGTTCATGGTCTTCGACGGGCGCTGGAAATACATTCATGCTATCGGCTTCCGCCCCCTGCTGTTCGACCTGCAAATCGACCCCGGCGAGCTCCGCGATCTCGGCGCCGATCCACGCTTCGCCAGCGAGCGCGCCCGCCTCAAGGAGGCGCTGCTCGATTGGGCGCTCAAGGATCACAACCGCATCACCATGCCGGACGAGCGGATCGCGGGCTACGCGACCGGCCGTCAGCTGCGCACCGGCATCGTCATAGGCTATTGGAACGAGGCGGAACTGGACGCCGAGCGCCGGCGGCTGGGGATCGAGTGAACTTCTACCCGGTCGGCGGATGCACCAGCGGACATTTCGATTGCTTCAGCGGCTCGAAGGCCTCATTTCCCGGAATCGTCGCGACGGGCAGGAAATAATCCCAGGGATAGTGCGATTCGTCCGGCTTTTTGACCCGGAACAGGTACATGTCGTGCACCATCAGTCCGTCGGCGCGGATGATGCCGTTATGGGCGAAGAAGTCGTTGATCGGCGCGTCGCGCATCGCCTTCATCACCGGGTCGGTCGCATCCGTCCCGGCTTTTGCCACCGCCTGCAAGTAATGCATGGTGGATGAGTAGGTTCCCGCCTGAAGTGCGTTCGGCATCGCCCCGACGCGGTCGAAAAATCGTTTCGACCAGGCGCGCGCCGCATCGCTCTGATCCCAATAGAACGATTCGCTCAGCATCATGCCTTGCGTCGTCGCGAGCCCCAGATCGTGCACTTGGTTGATGCGCATCGACAGGCCGACGAAGGTCTGTGGGCCCGGGATCATCTTCAGCTCCGCCGCCTTCTTGACGGCGTTGGTCGTGTCGGCGCCGCCATCGGCGAGACCGACGACATTGGCGCCCGATTGCTGCGCCTGCAGCAGGTAAGACGAGAAATCGCTCGCGCCAAGCGGGTGGCGCGCATGGCCGAGCACCGTGCCGCCGCTAGCCTTGACCACAGCGGCGGTCTCGTCTTCGAGGTCGTAGCCGTAGCTGTAATCGACGGTGACGAAAAACCAGCTCTTGCCGCCGTTGGCGACGATCGTTTTCCCCAACGTGTGAGCGATCGCGTAGGTGTCGTTGGTGTAGTGCACCGAGGTCGCGGTGCAAGCTTCCTGGCTCAGCCGGTTGGCGCCCGGCGCGTTGAGGACGACGATCTTGTCGCGCGTTCCCGCGATTGCCTGAACGATCAGCGCCTCCGACGAGCCCGCAACATCCATGATCGCGTCGACATGCTGGTTCCCGAACCAGTCGCGCGCGATCGCCGCAGCCTGATCAGTGCTGTCGTGGTGGTCGGCGACGACGACCTGAATCGGCGCGCCCAGCACCTTTCCGCCGAAATCCTCGACCGCCATTTTGGCGGCCGCCTCGCTGCCCTTGCCGGTGAGCTCGGCATAGGGGCCGCTCATGTCGAGGATGAGGCCGATCTTGACCACGCCGTCCGAAACCGCGCCGGCACCCGGGGCCGATGATTGCGCGCCAGCGATCGCCGCGCATAGCAGCGCGCTCAACGCCAGGCATCCTCCCAAGAAGTGGCTGCGTGTTCTCATGACGCTTCGAACGGCTTGTCGTAGATCGCGGTGTACACGATTCTCTCGTCGTTGAGATAGCCGCGATGACATCGAACAGCGCTCGTCGGAAGGTCTCGACATGCACTTGACAGGAGCGGCGCCGCGGCAAACGCAGCAACTGCTCAAGCCGCCCCGTGGTCGAGGCTAAAGGTGCGCGTGCGATCGTCATAGGCAAAAAGCTCGGCATAGCGCGACCAATCGATCACGGTCCGCATCGTTTTCCCGGCTTCCAGCGGCGGCAGATGGTCTTCGAGTTCGTATTCGAAGCGCTCGATCGGCGCGACATGCCCCTCACGCTCGTCGAGTATCTGTCGTATGTGCGCGGCCAGCGGCACGAAATGCATAAGGTGCTCGCGGAACAGCCGCTTGCGTCCATCGGTGTCGCTTTGGGCGAGCACGCGGCCGGCGGCGGTTAACTTGATCGTGCCGCCCTCCAGTTCGGCAAATTCAAGAAGATGGAGGGCAGCCGCAATCGGAACCAGCCGGTTGCTGGAGAGCGCGAGCGCGCGGCCGATCTTCGCTAGCTCGGCTCTTCCGTCGAAGGGCGGGGCAGCAAGCGCTTCGACAAACCCGCCAAGCCGCGTCGCCGCGACATCCGGCAATTGCCGCACCACCCCACCATGGATTTGGCTTTGCGTCCCTATCGCCTCGGTGATCCGTGAAGTCAGGATCGAATAGATTTCGTCGACGATGGCATGAAACGCCGTATCCAGCCGGTTCCGCGGTTGCGGCAACGGCACATTGATCTCGGCTACGATACGTCCCGGATTGATGCCCAAAACCAGGATGCGGTCGCACATCAGCACGGCCTCTTCGATATTGTGCGTGACCATCAGCACGGCCTTAGTGGGCAACTCGTGGCCGACCCAAAGGTCGAGAAAATCGGTACGCAAGGTCTCCGCCGTAAGCACGTCGAGCGCCGAAAACGGCTCGTCCATCAATAAAAGAACTGGGTCGCTGACCAGCGCGCGCGCGAAGCCGACACGCTGGCGCATTCCGCCCGACAATTCGCGCGGGTATGCCGATTGGAAACCGTCGAGCCCGATCAGGTCGATGGCCGACATCGCACGGTGCCGTGCTTCATCGGCGGGTAGCCTTGCCGCGTCGAGGCCGAGTTCGACGTTTTCGAGAACCGTTAGCCAGGGATAGAGCGCGAAGGTCTGGAAGACCACCGCGATGCCCTCTTCCGGCCCTGTCAGTGGCTCGCCGCGGTAAACGACATTGCCGGCGCTCGGTTTGATCAGCCCGCCCGCGATGCGCAGCAATGTCGATTTGCCCGAACCCGACCGGCCCAGCAGGCCGAGAATTTCACCGTCATGGACCGCCACGTCGATGTTCGCCAGTACGGGCAGCGGCCCACCAGATGGCTTGGTGAAACTCATTCCGACATGGTTCAAAACAATGATCGGCTCCGCCGTTGAGTCGGACATCTATCGCTCCCGCTAATCGAGCCGCGTCCGGCGTTCGGAATACGCATAGAGCGGCCGCCACAGCAGCCGGTTCGTCACAATCACCAAGACCGACATCACCGCGACGCCCAGGGCAATGCGCGGATAGTCCCCGGCCACGGTCATTTGCGCGATGTAGGCGCCGAGCCCACCCGCCGTCAGCTTGGTCGAGCCCCAGCTGACCGACTCGGCGACGATGCTCGCGTTCCACGCGCCGCCCGAGGCGGTGATCGCGCCGGTCACGTAGTAAGGAAAGATGCCCGGCAGCATCACCTCGCGCCACCAGCGCCATGGCCGCACCCGGAAGCTCGCGGCCGCCTCGCGGAAATCGCTCGGGAAGGCGCTCGCCCCGGCGATGACGTTGAACAGGATGTACCATTGCGTCCCCAAGATCATCAGCGGACAAAGCCAGATCTCGGGCGCGAGGCGATAGCGGACGATCACAACGACCGCGATCGGGAACAGCAAATTGGCCGGAAAGGCGGCCAGAAACTGGCTCACCGGCTGAACCTTGGCGGTCAGCTTCGGCCGCAGGCCGACAAAGACGCCGATCGGGACCCAGATCAACGACGCGAGCGCGACGAGGATCGCCACGCGCGCCATGGTCAGCACGCCGTTGCGGGCGGCCACCCGCACATCGTCCCATGACAGCGCCGACCCGGCATATTGCACGACGGCCCAGCCGACATAGATGAGGGCGCCGGCCACCGCCATCAGCCAAATCGCGTCCACGGCCCGCCGCGGCAGGAACTCGGACCTTGTCCCGCCCCGCAAAATCCGGAGCTTCGCCCGTGCGCTACGCCGCAGTGCCGTGCCTACCGGCCGGCCGATGACGGCAATCCACGCCGACCGCCGAAATACGTCGAGCGCCCAGCTTTTCGGGACGATCTGAGCAGCGGTCTGCTCAAAGCGAAACTTGTCGGCCCATGCAACCATCGGCCGAAACATCAGCTGGTCATAGACAACGATAGCGACCGTCATCGCGAGGATCGCCCAGCCGACGGCGGCCAGGTCGCGCTGCGCGATGGCGATGGCGACGTACGAACCAACCCCCGGAAGCGCGATCTGCAGATCGCCGACCGAGATCGCTTCCGACGCC
>JASHUW010000363.1 GCA_030039815.1 Alphaproteobacteria bacterium | reverse complement strand
TGCGCTCAACCCTTTTCGCGCCGTCCGCGCGCCCTCGACCGCGGCCGTCACGACTATCGCGGCCCTCCCGGCGACCGCGCGGACCCTCGCGACGGTCGTCACGCCGTCCATCGCGGCGCCGATTGCCGTCGCGCTGGCCAACGTCCGTCGGCCGCCGATCTCGTTCCGGCACGCCGTCGCGCGCGGGGTTGACGCCTGGTTCGCCGGCCGGTCTCTCGCCCCCCGGGCGCCGATTGCGACGCCGCGGCGGGCGTCGATTTGGATCGGTGGCGCCGGCAGCCGGGCCAGCTGAGCCGGTCTCGGCCACGGCGGCATTGTCGCCGGCGCCACCGAACTGTGGCGGCCGGCGGCGTCGTCGGCGACGACGCAACGGTTGCCCATCGGGGCCGAGCCGTGGCGGACGGGGCGGTTCGGGCGTCGCACCCGATGACGGCGTAGTTGCCTCGCCGCTCGCTTCCGCCGCGCTGGGGGGCGCCGCAGCGGACGGCGGGGTTACGGGAGGACGACGCCGGCGACGCGGCGGTCGCGTCCGCAGCCGCAGCGTATTCTCGCCCGGCGCGCGAGCCGCCGCAGCGGTTTCGACCGTCACGCCGTGGCCCGCTTCGGTTGACTGAGGCGAGGCCGTATTAGCCTCGGCGATGGCGGCACCCTCCACGCCCGCCGCCGGTCGCGCACCGCGGCGTCGGCGTCGTCGCCGACGAGGACGCGGCGACACGCCGGGTATCGCCGCATCGACTGCGACGTCCGCGCTGTGCGGCGCCGCGTCTTCCGCCGAGGCCGCCGGGCCAGGCGAGCTTTCTTCGCTAGTATTGTTGCCAGTCAGGACCGGACCCTCAGCTCCGCGACCGCAGTTGGTCGCCTTCCATGTCGCTTACGGGACCGATTTTATCGCTCGCCATAAATCATGGGAAGCACTGCGCCGGAACGCACCGGGGTTATTGATCGGGCGGCTGTTTTGTCGGCCGCCGTTGGCGGTTATCGCGGCGGCGTTGCCGCAAAGATTTCTGCTGCAGGCCGGACAGTCCGCTGCGGTCGAAATCGGCTTGCCAAACGGAAAGCTCCTCTTCGGACAATAGATAGCGGGCGCACACCTCGCTTACCGTGATGACACCGTTGCGCACGGCGCGAATGACCGCAACTTTCTGCCAGGCGGTCCACCGCATCGCGCCCGGTGACGGCAAGTCCATGAACTCTTCCGGTCGTCGCCAACGCCAACGCCAATGCAGGGCATGACAACTGGCCGAACGGGTCAGTCGCCGCCGCGCGGGAACGTTTTGCCGGAACCTTTGCAGGTGCCGCTGCATTAAGAGCGAACAGATCACCCCTGTTGTTGTTCCGTCCCGCGACGCCTTCACGCGCCTTGCGAGGGCTCGCCTGTCGTTACGCAGCACGCGTCACCCGCGCGTAACGTGCGCCGAGACGGCGAGCCAACGTCCATTCTGCCGCGCCCAGACGTCGGTGTAGCGGCCCGATTTGATCGCGCCGTCGGCGGTCTGGTAGACGGTCCGCGCGTGAATGATGGCGATATCGCCAAAGAGCCGAATGATCACATCCGTCGGTTCGAGCCCAGAAATCGTGACCGGGCGCGCGGTTTGTTCGAGGAACGCGCGGCGATCGACCAGCGAGCCATCCGGGTTCGAGCAATAGAACTCGTCGGCGAGAATCTCGTCGAAGCGGCCGACATCCGAGTGCTGCACCGAGGCGACGTAGTCGCGGTTGAGTTGCTCGAGAATCTCTGTATCGCTTGCCATTGCGCCTCCGATATCGGGCAGACGAGGAGCCTAGCATCACGCACCGCGCGCATGCGGGTATTCGCTTCGGTCGCGCTCGAAATGCGGAACGGCCTGCTATAGTGGCGGTAACGGAGCGACAAGACGGGAAGGGAGCGCGCGATGGAAGAGATCGTCGGCCAGGGCAAATACCGCTATCGCGTCCACTGGGATTGGCAGCGCGCGCCCGAGCAAGTCGAGGTGCGAGCCTGCGCCGTCGCGCTCGATTCGCAAGACCGCGTCTACTGCTTCAACCGCAACAAGGACCATCCGGTCGTCATCTTCAATCCCGATGGCAGTTTCGCGGGCTCGTGGGGCGCCGGGCTCTTCCAGTTCCCGCACGCGATCCGCTTCGACCAGGACGACAATTGCTGGCTGACCGACGAGCATTACGGCCAATTCTTCAAATTCACCAAGGACGGCAACCTCTTGCAGACGATCGGCGAGCGCGATGCACGCTCCGACACCGGCGTCCCCAACGACGATTACAGCTCGACCGCGTGGAAGAAGGTCACCCATGGCGGCGGCCCGTTCAACCTGCCGACCGACATCATCCAGGCGCCGGACGGCTCGTATTTCATGTCGGACGGCTACGGCAACGCGCGCGTCCACAAATTCTCGAAGGACCTGAAGCTCGTCAAATCCTGGGGCGAACCGGGCAACGGGCCGGGCCAGTTCAACCTGCCGCACGGGTTGTGGATCGACCGCCGCGGCCGCCTTCTCGTCGCCGACCGCGAGAACGACCGCGTCCAGGTCTTCGATCAGGACGGCAACCTCCTGACGATCTGGCCGGTCGAGCTGATCGGGGTGGCATTCTTTTATGTCGACGACGAAGACATCGTCTACATCCCCGAGCACAACGCCGGGATGATCAGCATCGTCACGCTCGACGGCGAGCGCCTCGCGCGCTGGGGCAACGAAATCCACCGCTCGACCCATGGCATCTGGTGCGATTCAAAGAAGAATATCTATGCCGTGCAACCGGGCGAATGGGGCCGCATCCGCCGCATCGTCAAATACGAGCGGCTGTA
>JASHUW010000362.1 GCA_030039815.1 Alphaproteobacteria bacterium | reverse complement strand
GATGCGCGTCACGTTCTGGCAATTGTGGATCTTGATGCCGCGGCCGCGCATCTCCTGCGCGAGGTTGACGCGCAAGTCGTCGTCAAAGCCGTAGAGCAGGTCCTCGCGCCGGATGATCTCGTGCACCTCGCTGCCGAAGCCGTTGAAGATGCCGGCGAACTCGACCGCGATGTAGCCGCCGCCGACGATGACGATGCGGCGCGGCCGCTCTTTCAGATCGAGCGCTTCGTTCGACGAGATGACGTGCTCGATGCCGGGAATCTTCGGCGTGGTAGGCCAGCCGCCGGTGGCGACGAGGATGTTCTCGGCGGTGTAGCGTTTGCCGTTGACCTCGACCGTGTGCGGATCGACGACGACGCCGCGCCCGTCGATGATCTCGACCTTGGCGTTCTTCAGCATGTTGACGTAGATCTGATGGAGGCGGTCGAGTTCCTTGTCCTTGGCCGCGATCAGCGCGCCCCAATCGTGCGTCGCCGGCGGCACGTGCCAGCCGAAGCCCGGCGCATCGGCGAAGGCGCTCGAAAATTCCGAGCCGTACACCAGAAGCTTTTTCGGCACGCAGCCGCGCAAGACGCAAGTGCCGCCGACCCGCAGCTCCTCGCAGATCGCGGTGCGCGCGCCATAGGCGCCGGCGCGGCGCGTGCCGGCGACGCCGCCCGAACCGGCGCCGATCGTAAACAGGTCGAAATCATAGCGAGGCATTTGGGGCTGCTCCTTGGCCGGGCGGCTCTCTCATCCGCTCGTTGTCATCACGGCGTGTAGGCTACAAGCTTCGCGCGGCGACACGCGAGCGAGAATATTGGGAGCACGGCGCAGGAAACCAACTCGCGCGAACGCGCGCGGACGAGGACAGGGAGATCGACCATGGCGGCGACACCGGAAAACCGTTCGATCGGAGAGCATGATTGGCACTCCACCGATTACGTGGATTGGTGGATCACCCGCGACCAGAGCCGCGACGCCGAACGGCGCGAGCGATTGACGGCGATGCTCGCGCATGCCGGTGTCACGCCCGAAGCCGAGCTCACAGTGCTTGATGTCGGCGGCGGGTACGGGGTGGTGAGCGAAGAGGTTCTCGCCGCGTTCCCGCGCGCCCGCATCGCCCTGCAGGACTATTCCGAGCCGATGCTCGCGGCGGCGCGCGAGCGGCTTTCGGGCTTTGGCGAGCGGGTCGATTACGTGCTCGCCGACCTCACCGATCGCGGATGGACCCGCCGGGTCGGCGGCCCGTTCGACCTCGCGGTCTCGGCCATCGTGATCCACAATTTGCGCGAGCTCGACCTGATCGCCGAGGCCTATCGCGGCATCGCCGCGGTGCTGAAGCCGGGCGGCACCTTTCTCGACTACGACCTGTTCTTCGACGCAATCGGCGGCGTCGATCATCACATCGCCCTGCTGCGCGACGCCGGCTTCGCACAGGTCGATTGCCTGTGGCACCAGCCGCCGCTCGCGACCCTCAAGGCGGTCAAATAGCACCTATTTTCCGACCCATTGGGTGATGTCGAAGAAGATCGGCACCTTGGTCTTGTCCGGCTTGACCATGCCGATGATGTCGTAGTGGTGATCGTTCTGGGTGATGAGCGCCTGGTACTCGATATGCCAGGTCGGGAAATGCTCGGCGATATAGGTGTGCTCGGCGACGACGCCGTGAAACTCGTCGTCAATGCCGGGCAGCACGATCGCATTCTCGACCGAGCTGCCGCGGAAAGACGCACTCGGCGGCGGCTCGGCTCTCGCAACGCTGGCAAGGGCCAGGGCGAGGCATCCGACCGCAATGCCTCGCCCCGTCGTCGTCAGCGGTCGATCCCGCCCATGCACAGGTATTTGATCTCGAGATAGTCCTCGATGCCGTATTTCGAGCCTTCGCGGCCGATGCCCGATTCCTTCATCCCGCCAAACGGCGCGATCTCGGTCGAGATGATGCCCTCGTTGACGCCGACGATGCCGTATTCGAGGGCCTCGGAGACGCGCCAGATGCGGCCGATGTCGCGGCTGTAGAAATAGGCGGCGAGGCCGAATTCGGTGTCGTTGGCCATCTTCACCGCTTCCTTCTCGTCCTTGAAGCGGTAGAGCGGCGCGACCGGGCCGAAGGTTTCCTCCTTGGTGATGATCATGTCGGTGGTGACGTCGGTCAGCACGGTCGGCTCGAAGAAGCTGCCGCCGAGCGCGGCGCGCTTGCCGCCGACGATGACATGGGCGCCCTTTTTGAGCGCGTCGGCGATGTGGCTTTCGACCTTCTCGACCGCTTTCATGTCGATCAGCGGACCGATCACGACGCCATTCTCCGTGCCGTTGCCGACCTTCATCTCGCTCGCGACCTCGGCGAGACGCTTCGAGAACGCGTCGTAGACGCCGTCCTGCACCAGGATGCGGTTGGCGCAGACGCAGGTCTGGCCGGCATTGCGGTATTTCGAGGCGATGGCACCCTTGACCGCCATCTCGATATCGGCGTCGTCGAAGACGATGAACGGCGCGTTGCCGCCCAATTCCATCGAGGTCTTCTTCACCGTCGCGGCGCACTGCTCCATCAGCAGCTTGCCGATCTCGGTCGAGCCGGTGAAGGTCAGTTTGCGCACGGTCGGGTTCGAGGTCATCTCGCCGCCGATCTCGGTGGCACTGCCGGTGACGCAGGAGAACACGCCCGCCGGGACCCCGGCGCGCTCGGCGAGCTCGCACAGCGCCAGCGCCGAGAACGGCGTCTGCGAGGCCGGCTTCAACACCATCGTGCAGCCGGCGGCGAGCGCCGGGCCGCATTTGCGGGTGATCATCGCGGCCGGGAAGTTCCACGGCGTGATCGCGGCGCAGACGCCGATCGGCTCCTTGATGACGACGATGCGCTTGTCCGGCCCGTGCGAGGGGATGGTGTCGCCGTAGAGCCGCTTGCCCTCCTCGCCGAACCACTCGATGAAGGCGGCGGCGTAGGCGATCTCGCCCTTCGCCTCGGCGAGCGGCTTGCCCTGCTCGGCGGTCATCAGCTGCGCGAGGTCGTCCTGGTTCGCCATCATCAGGTCGAACCATTTGCGCAGGATCTGCGCGCGTTCCTTGGCGGTCTTGGCGCGCCAGGCGGGGAGCGCCTTGTCGGCCGCCTCGATCGCCTGGCGGGTCTCCTCGGCGCCCATGCGCGGCACGGTGCCGAGGATGTCGCCGGTCGCCGGGTTGTTGACGGGAAGCGTGCCGCGGTTGAGCGCGTCGACCCATTTGCCGTCGACATAGCATTGCTGGCGGAAGAGCTTCTGGTCGTGGAGCTGCATGGGGGAGCCTCCCTCGGTATCGACCCGGTTTTCCCTTAGGTACGAGCGGCCGCGCGCTTTGGCAAGGCAAGCCGCGCCTGGCCTCTCACGCCACGCCGATTTTGCTGTTCCTGCAGCGAATCAGCAGCAAAATCCAGTCTGGACAAAGCGTTCGATCGAGCGGACGGCTACTGCGCAAATTAACAGGACGCTCACCTCCTGTTATCCACCTGTTATCGCCCCCAATAACAGGAGGCGCACCCTCCTGATCGCCGTGCGATTGGGCCAGCGGTTCCACTGAAATTTGTTCCCGAACCGGCATCAGAATGATTGTTATGTAAGCAATACATCACGATTATGGCAATTCGATGACCGCCGCGAAAGCGCCGCGATCACAGCCCGCACGCCGCATGCACGAAAAGCCGCGGCTCGAGTCGCGCCGGACTTGGCAAGCCCCGGCCGCGGGATCATGCTGCGCCCGCTCCTGTCGCCTCGGGCGGCGAGGGCGATCAGGCCGCAGGCCCCGCAAAACGGGCAACGGCATTCGAACAGGAGGCTCCGATGAAGCGTTTGACGCGCCGCACTATCCTTGCCGCTGCCCCGAGCGCGCTCGCCTTTGCCGCGCTGCCCGCTCGCGCCGCAAAGCAATACGGCCCGGGTGTCACCGACACCGAGATCAAGATCGGCAACACCTGCTTCTACTCGGGCCCGGCCTCGTCCTACAGCACGATCGGCAAGTCGATGGCCGCCTACTACAAGATGGTCAACGAGCAGGGCGGGGTGAACGGGCGCAAGATCAATTTCATCTCCTACGACGACGCCTACTCGCCGCCGAAAACCGTCGAGATGACACGCAAGCTGGTCGAGGAAGACGGCATCCTGCTCGATGCCGGCCCGCTCGGCACCCCGACCAACAGCGCGATCTGGCACTACATGAACGAAAAGAAGGTGCCGCAACTCTTCGTCTCGACCGGCGCCACCAAGTGGGACGATCCCAAAGGCCATCCCTGGACCATCGGCTGGCAGCCGAACTATCAGAGCGAAGGCCGCATCTACGCCGCCTACATCCAGAAGGAAAAGCCCGGCGGCAAGATCGGCGTGCTCTACCAGAACGACGATTTCGGCAAGGACTATCTGAAGGGGGTCAAGGACGGGCTCGGCGACAAGAAATCGCTGGTTGTGGTCGAGGCGTCTTATGAGACGACAGACGCCACGGTCGATTCCCAGGTGGTCGACATGAAGGCCGCCGGCTGCGAGGTGTTCGTCAACACGGCGATCCCGAAATTCGCCGCGCAGGCGATCCGCAAGGCCTCCGAGATCGAATGGACGCCGCTGCACGTGCTGAGCAGCATCGGCAACTCGGTGGTCGCGACGCTGAAGCCCGCCGG
>JASHUW010000361.1 GCA_030039815.1 Alphaproteobacteria bacterium | reverse complement strand
GACATCGCGTCGGAAATGCCGTGATTGGTGCCGTCGCTGCCGCGCAGCACCAAATTGGGGCAGGCGAAATTCGCCGGCCAGACCGTGTGCTCGACGATCCGCGCGCCGCGCTTGCCGCCGGTCAGCTGGTCGATCACCAACTCGGGCAGTCTTCGGTCGATCGCGACGCCCTCGGGGCCACTGACATCGATCCGTGGATGGTGCGCCGCCTCTTCCGCGCTCATGCCGAAATCGACAATGAAGCTCGCCAGCTGCAGCACGGATGCCAGGATGCGCCGGCCGCCCGAGGCGCCGATACCGAAGCGCGGGCGGCCGTCGCGCGCCACGATCACCGGGCACATATTGGTGAGCGCCCGCTTGCCGGGGCCAATCGAGTTCGGCGTCCCAGGCGCGGGGTCAAACCACATCACCCCGTTATTCATCAGGATTCCGGTCCGCGGCAGCACGTAGCGGCTGCCGAAGGTCGAGAGCAGCGTCGTCGTCAGCGCCGCAATGCCGCCCTCGCGATCGATCGCGGTGATGTGTGTGGTGCAGTTTTCGCCTGGCGGCTCGATGTCGCCGAGCCGTTCGAGCCGCACGTCATAGGCCTGCTGCAGCGCCTCAACCACGGCCTCGAAATAATTCGCGTCCGGCCGCTTGGCGAAGCTCTTGCCGCTCAGCCGGTCGAGCACGTCGGCGAGCGTGGGTGCGGCCGAGAGCCCGCGCGCCGCCTGGAACGTATAGCCGCGATAGGGGATGTCGAGTGACGGCACGATGCGCGGCCGACAATTCGCCAGATCCTCGGCCGCGAGCACGCCGCCCGCCGCCTTGGTGTCGGCGACGATCGCCGCGGCGATGTCGCCGGTGTAGAGGTCTTCCGGCCCCTCCTCCGCGAGCCGCGCCAGCGTGTCGGCGAGGCGGCCGAGCGATAGCACCGGCCCCTGACCGACCCCCGGCACCACCGGCGGCAGCCCGTCCGGCAGATAGATGCGGCGGCTCTCGTCGTAGCGGCGCAGATCGTGCGCGAAATTGGCGACGCGCAGCGTCACGTACCAATCGACCGGCAACCCTTGCTTCGCCAGCGCCGCGGCCGGCGCGACGAGGTCGCGCCACGGCAACCGGCCGAAACGTTCGACCGCGCGCGCATAGCCGCGCACCGCGCTGGGAATCATGAACGACAGGGGCCCGTGGATGTTGCGGTCGTCGACGACGCGCGCCCAGGTGAAGAGCTCGGTGCGGGTCTCCTCGGTCAACGGAAACAGCTCGGGATCGAGCCCCGCCGGCGAGACCGGGCCGAAATCAACGACCTCGGCGCGCGCGCCGCCTGCCGGATGCACCACCATGAAGCCGATACCGCCAAGCCCGCTATTCCACGGCTCGCGTACCGACAGCGCAAAGGCAGTGGCAACGACAGCATCGACCGCGGTGCCACCGGCGGCGAGAATCTCTGCGCCGATCTTGGCGGCAGCGCCGTTCTGCGAGGCGACAACACCCTTCTTCGTCGCGACCGGTGGTTTCCGGACGGTCCAGTTCTGGATCAGAGCGTCCATGTCAGGCAATCCCGTCAGGTGACTTCAAACGAATCGACCCGGTTCGTGTAGAACGCAAAATGCCCGGCGAGCTTTGCGGTCTCGTCATAGGGCATCTCATACCCCCAGATCGCGTTTTCCGAGCTCTTGCCGTCCGCCTCGATCGTCCAATAGGACGCGGTGCCCTTGAACGGGCAATAGGTCGTGTGCTCGGTTTTTTTCATCAGGCCCAGCACCATGTCCCTGGCCGGAATGTAGTAGACCGGACCGTGCCCGGTCTCCTCGCAGCGCAGGGCCGCAGTCGTGTCGGCGACGACCTTGCCGCCGAACATGACCTTGACGTGCTTGGTGTCGGGATAAAGGTCCACGCGGTGCTCGGGCTTCTTGACCCAACCGGGCGCGGGGTTCGCCATCTCAGGTCTCCTTTTCAAAGGTCTCGCTTACTTGATCGTTTCCGACGGGGGCGCCTGGCGCCAGTTCGCATCGCTTGGCTGTTTGTCGCAATTGAACGAGGCGACGCACGAATCGTAGAACTGCGAGCCTTGCAACGGACCGCACTCCTTTTCGATGCGGTGGGCGCGGAACGCCGCATTGGTGCACAGCAGCTGCTGGTATTGCTGGCTGGCCCTGACGTTCTGCTGCGGGGTTTCTTCGGCGGGTTGAGACGCGGGGCTTTGCGCCAGCGCGACGCCCGCGCCGCCGATCAGCGCCAAAGCGAACACAATCGATGCAAAACCCCTCGCCATCGCCGCTCCCCTTTTTTCGCGCGCCGGCTCGCGGCGCTCCCCCAAAGATCGTGGCTCAGCCGACCATCGTCAATCCGCCGCTGACGCTCAAGACCTGACCGGTGATGTAATCCGACCGCGGCCCGAGAAAAAACATCGCCGCCTCGGCGATGTCCCCGGGCTGCGCGATGCGGCGGAACGGAATCGCTCGGGTCAGCGCCTCGCGCATGCGCTCGGGCTGGCGTTGGAAGAGCGGCGTGTCGGTCGGGCCGGGGCAGACGCAGTTGACGTTGAGCCGGTACCGGGCCATCTCGCGCGCCAGCGATTTGGTGAACGCGATGAGCCCGCCTTTCGCCGCGGCGTAGACTGTCTCGCCGGTGCTGCCGACGCGGCCGGCGTCGCTCGAGATGTTGACGATCTTTCCGGCTTGCGCCTCGATCATCGGCGGCAGGACGGCGCGGGTCAGGCGGATCGCGCCCATCAGATTGATCGCGATCAGCGACTCCCACATCTCGGGCGGATTTTCGATAAACGGCTGGATGCGGTCCCAGCCCGCGCCATTAACGAGACCGTCGACCCGCCCAACCTTGCCGTGCACCGCGGCGGCGAAGGCTTCGATCGACGCGGTGTCGGCGAGGTCGAGCTTCAGGAACTCGGCGGCGCCGTTCGCCGCCGCGGCAGTCGCCCGCCCGCCCGGCTCGTCGATATCGCCGATAAAGACATGCGCGCCCTCGCGCGCCAGCAGCAGTGCCGTCGCCCGGCCGATCCCCGACGCGCCGCCCGTGACGATGACGGCCCGACCCTTCATTTCGTCCATGCGTGTGTCCCTTCCGCGAACCGCCGCCGATGCTAGGCGCGGTGGGTCATGGCGACAACGGCGTCGCGCGCCGCACCGGTGCCCGGCGCCAACGCCGCCCCGACGAGCGTACGGCCGAGCTCACATGCGGCGAGGTCGCGGCGACGGGAAGCCCCGTCCGCGGACCAGATCGCATAGTCGCTGCGCCAATCGTCGAAGCCGTGCCGAGCAAACACGCGCGGGAGGCTCGGCAGATGATCGCCATAGAAGCCGAGCAACGCGCCGTCGCCGCGCCGCGCCAGCCCGTCAATCAGGATTTGGATCATCTCGTCGGATTGTCGCAGCCCAGCGAGATATCCCTCCAAGCCGTCGACCGCGCCGAGCCATGGGCCGTGATTGCCCATGGTGATCGCGAAGATGAACGTCCGCGGCCCCTTGCGGTCCAACGTCCGCAGAATACGCTCCGCCAGCGCGGGGTCGCGCATATAGGGCGGCTTGCGGCCGCCGCCCAAGGTTTCGCGTC
>JASHUW010000360.1 GCA_030039815.1 Alphaproteobacteria bacterium | reverse complement strand
CCTGTCCGGCGACGCTCGCCGCGGATGATCTGTTCGCGCGCGACAAAACGTTGGAAGTGGCGGTGGCACCCTCGCTCGTGTCGCTCCCGCCCGACCTCGAGCGACGCATCAACGCTTATTTCCTTCCGGACGACAGGGCTCTGCTTGAGTGCCCCAAGCCGGCGCCTACACGCTTTCTTGCCAGGCTGGGTTATTTCATGGCCGCCCTTGTCGGGCCTCGCGGGTCCGGCCACCGCGCGGCGCCGCCAGCCGGCTCCTGAGGACGCCGCGGCAGCCTCCCACCTCGACCATATGTTGGACCTCTTCTATGATGCGCATCCGGAGTTTCGTGGGGTAGGGCGATGAAATTTGGGCTTTTCGGCGGGGCGAGAGCGCGTGGCGGTCCGGCGGGCGACAGCGAGGGCTACCACGATTTTATCAACTATGTTTGCGAAGCCGAAAAGCTTGGCTTTTCCAGCGTCTTTCTCGTCGAACACCATTTCACCGGGTTCGGCCAGGTATCGGCCTCGCTCAACCTGCTCTCCTACCTCGCAGCGCGCACCGAGCGCATCCGCCTCGGCACAGCGGTCGTGGTGCTGCCTTGGCACAATCCGATCCTCGTCGCCGAGCAGGCGGCAACGCTTGACCTCCTGTCCAACGGCCGGCTCGATCTGGGCGTCGGAAAAGGCTATCGCTCCTACGAGTTTTCCGGCTTTTGCGTACCGCAAGACGAGGCGACCGAGCGCTTTGACGAGGCGATGGACATCATCCGCCTGTCGTGGAAATCGGGCGGAGAGAGGTTTTCCTACAAGGGCAAGTGGCACAGCTACGACAATGTCGTCGTCGAGCCGAGCCCGATTCAGCAGCCGCACCCACCGTTCTGGCTTGGTGCCGGCAGCGCCGACTCGATCCGCCGCGCGGCGCGTGATGGCTACAATCTGCTGCTCGACCAGATCGCCCCGACCGACCTCATTATCGAGCGTGTCGCGACATTCCGTGAAGAATGCAAGGCGATCGGCCGCGCCTACGATCCGATGATGGTCGGCGTGACGCGCGGCCTGCAGATCATCCGTAAGGAATCCGAGCGCAAAAAGGCGATCCAGACGCGCCGCGAGGTGCTGAAGAATATTGGCGATCTCGCCCGCGGGCCGGGCGCCGAACGGTACCACCAGATCAAGGATGACGAGGACGCCTTTCAACTCGATGACGCGCCGCTGCTCGGCATGCCCGAGGAGATTGTCACCCAGCTGAAGCGGCTCGAAGCCGGCGGCATCGAGAACGTGCTGTTCGCCGCGCCGGGTGCCTCGGTCGCGCATTTGCGCACCTTCGCGGAAGAGATCATGCCGGCCTTCTCCGGCAACCCGATGGGCCTCGCGCAGGTTTAATCCTCTATCGTCATTTCCGCGAAAGCGGAAACCCGGAACACTGTCCTTGCCTTCTGGGGTGGGGACGGTGTTCATGGCTCCCGGGACCGCGAGGAATGCTCGCGCCCCGGAATGACACTGAAGGGGAGGAACCCATGCCCGACAACGATCGCGAAAACCGGGTTGCGCTGGTGACGGGCGGGTTGCGCGGGCTCGGCAAGGCGATGGCACTCGGGTTGGCGCGCGAAGGCCATCCGGTGGTCGCCGTCGGCCACATCGAGGGCGACATCGCCGATGTCTCTGTCGAGGCCGAGAAGCTGCAGGTGAGCCGGCATTTCCACCCGCTGGTTGCCGATCTGCGCGAGGCGACGGAATGCGACCGGGCGGTTGCCGCGACGCGCGAGCGCTTCGGCAAGGTCGATATCCTCGTCAACAGCGCGGGCTTGACCTTCACCTATATCGACCCGGCGCGGTTTCGCCGCGACAGCATCCAGCGCTTTTGGCAGGTGGATGACGAGATCATCGACAATGTCATCACCACCAACTACATCGCGGCCGACCGGCTGGGGCGCCGCGTCGCGCCCGAAATGATCGAGCGTGGTTGGGGCCGCATCGTCAACGTCACGACCAAGCTCGACACGATGAACCGCATCGGCACGCACCCTTACGGTGCATCGAAAGCGGCGCTCGAAATGGCGACCGAGGTCTGGGCGAAAGACGCCGAAGGCACGGGGATGACGGTCAACATTGTCAATCCCGGGGCCGGCGCCAACACCCCTGGCATGGCGGTGGAAGCGCGGGCGCTCAGCGCCGCCGGGAAGATGGCGCGCCTCGTCGAGCCCGAGGAGATGGTGTCGCCGGTGCTCTTTGTCGCCTCGCGCGAGGCCGATCAGGTCAACGGTTGGCGCTTCGACGCCAATTTGTGGAACCCGGCGCTCTCGCCGCGCGAAGCCGCCTGGCTCGCCGGTCGCCCCGCCGGGTTCGTCTTCCACCCGCACCGGGATATGCCGCAGCCGACCAATCCCTCGCCCCGTTGACGAGGACAGGGCGCCGAGACGGACGACGTCCGATGAGGCGGGCGAGGGGCTTCAATTGCGTCCGGCCTCACCGATATTGGCAGAAATCGCCCCGCCCGCGGCGCTTGCGGGGAGAGGGAGCGCGCCGACGTCTGGTAGGATAAAGTTGAGCGATGACCGAAACCGAAGACCCCTTTATCTGGCTCGAAGATGTCGAGGGCGAACAGGCGATCGCCTGGGTGCGCGAGCAGAACGCGCGCAGCCTTGCGCCGCTTGAGGCCGACCCGCGCTACCAGCGCCTCTATGACACGACGCTGAAGATCATCACGGCCGAAGACCGCATTCCCTATCCGATGTTCCTCGGCGACGGAATCAGCAATTTCTGGCAGGACAGCACGCATGTCCGCGGGCTGTCGCGGCGCACGACGCTTGCCTCGTACCGCGCGGACGAGCCGCAATGGGAGACGATCTACGACCTCGACGCGCTCGCCGCTTCCGAGGGCCGCAATTGGGTCGCCGCCGGCGCCGCGATCCTGCCGCCAGAAGACCGCCATGCGATGATCAGCCTCTCCGATGGCGGCAAGGACGCGGCGACGCTGCGCGAGTTCGACATTGCCGCGCGCGGTTTTGTCGAGGGCGGCTTCGTGCTGCCCGAGGGCAAGCAGAGTGCGGTCTGGCTCGATGCCGACACGCTGTTCGTCGCACGCGACTGGGGGCCGGGGACGATGACCGCCTCGGGCTATCCCTACATCGTCAAGCGCTGGCGGCGCGGCGCGCCGCTCGACGCGGCCGAGGAGATCTTCCGCGGCACAGCGGAGGATGTCAGCGTGCGCGCTGGCCCGCTGCGCGACCCCGACGGCACAGTGCGCGGCGTCGTCGCGACGCGGGCGATCGATTTCTACGTCAGCGAGCAGCTCCTTTTGACCGATGCCGGGCCGGTCAAATTGCCGCTGCCGGGCAAAGCGAGCCTGCGGGCTTTCGTTTCGGGGCAGATGGTGTTCAGCCTCGAGGAGTCGTGGGAGCGGGGAGGAGCGACCTTCCCGGCTGGCGCCCTGATCTCGCTCGACCTCGATCGATGCCTGGCGGATATCGACGCCGTCCAGCCCGTGCTGATCTACGCGCCCGGTCCGCGCGAGACGATCGAGGGCGTGGCGGCGACCCGCTCGCGCTTGCTCGTCGCAATCTACCGCAATGTGCGCGGCAGTGCGGTGACGTTCCGTTTCGAGAATGGCCGTTGGCCCGAGACGCGGCTGCCGCTTCCGGAAAACGCCTCGATCGGCATCATCTCGACCAGCGACCGCGACGACCGCGCGTTCATCGACGTTGCCGGCTATCTCTTGCCGAACACGCTCTATCTCGCCGATCTCGCGGCCGGCACGGCCGAGCCGATGAAGTCGCTGCCGGCGCGGTTCGATGCCTCGAAAGCCATTGTCGAGCAGTTCGATGCAACCTCGAAGGACGGCACGCAAATCCCGTATTTTGTCGTGCGGCCACGCGACCTTGTCTTCGACGGCGATGCGCCGACCCTGCTTTACGGCTATGGCGGGTTCCAGGTGTCGATGAACCCGGCCTATTCCGGCGCGCTCGGCAAGTCGTGGGTCGAGCCGGGCGGGGTCTATGTCGTCGCCAATATCCGTGGGGG
>JASHUW010000359.1 GCA_030039815.1 Alphaproteobacteria bacterium | reverse complement strand
CGCCGCGATCGACAGGCCCGGCACCACCGAACCGATCGTGATCAGCACCAGGCTCGGCGGGATCGTCTCCGACATCGCGCTCGACGTCGCCAACAGCGACGACAGCTCGCCGGGGTGGCTGCCGCGGCGCTGCATCTCGGGAAAGAGGATCGGCGCGACCGCCGCCATGTCGGCGGCCTTCGACCCGGAAATCCCCGACACCAGGTACATCGCGCCGAGCAGCACGTAGCTGAGCCCGCCGCGCACATGGCCGACCAGTGCGGCGAGGAAATTGACCATCACCCGCGCGATCCCGGTCATCTCCATCAAGAGGCCGAGAAACACGAACATCGGCACCGACAGCAGCAGCAGGTTGGAGATGCCGTCATCCATGCGGTTGATGACGATGGTCGCCGGCAGGCTCGTCGTGAGGCTCAGATAAGACAGCGTCGCGATGCCGAAGGTGAAGGCGATCGGCACGCCGATCGCGACGCAGACCGCGACGAGCACGACAAAGAACAGGATCAGGCTGCCGAACCCCATCGCCACCAGCAGCGGCTGCGACACCCACAGCGCGGCGGCGACCGCGCCGACCAGCAGCAGCGCCGAGACGAAGCCGCGCAAATTCGTCGTCTCGAGCATCCGCAACAGCGCGACAAGCGAGATGAGCCCGGCGCCGACCAGCAGCGCCACCACCCGGTACCAGTCGGAAATATGCAGCGTGATCAGCTCGGTCGATGCCTGGACCTTGAGATAGGCATTGGCCGGCACGAGGATTTCGATGACGAAGACGATGACCACCAGCTCGGCGACGGTGCCGAGCCAATTGCCCCATTTCGGATCGACCCAGCCGACAAAGGTGGTCAGCCGCATATGCCCGTCGCGGCGTACCGCGACGACCGCGCCGATCATCGCCAGCCAGAGGAACAGGAACGTCGCCAGCTCGTCGGTCCAGATGATCGGGCTGTTGAAGACGTAACGCGAGACGACGCCGGCGAAGAGGATGCAGGTCTCGGCCAGCACGAGCACGGCGCCGATGAACTCGGCGGCGTGCCCGATCAGCATATCGAGGGCAAAGGCGGCGCGGCGCAGGCCGAGCCAGGACGGCGCGACCGGCGCGGTTTCCGCTGCTGAATGGCTCACCCGCTACGTCTCCCGCCGCTCAGGCCAGCGCCCCGGTGTACTTCTCCAGCAGGGCCCAGGCCTCGTCGCCCATCTGCTTCTTGCAGTCGGGGTAGAAGCCGGACTTCTTGAGCGCCTCCTGAAAGGGCTGGGTGTCGGGATGGACGAAGGTGAGCCCCGCCTTGGTCATCTTGTCGATCTCGGTCTTGTCCATGGCTTGCCAGTCGTCGCGCTCGGCGAGCGCGGCGGCGCTGAAATGCTTGTGGCAAAGCTCCTGCAGGTCGGCGGGCAGCCGCTTCCAGGCGTCGTTGTTGAACGAGATGTGCAGCCCGACCCAGATGTGGTTGGTCATGCTGCAGTATTTCTGCACCTCGTAGAGCTTGGCGGTGTCGATCAGGATCAGCGGGTTCTCCTGGCCGTCGACGAGCCCGGTCTGTAAGGCGCTGTAGACCTCGCCGAAATTGATCGGCGTCGGCGAGGCGCCGAGATGCTGGAACAGCGAGATGAACAACGGCGCGACCGGCAGGCGGATTTTCATGCCCTTCAGGTCGTCCGGCGTGTTGATCGGTTTCGCCTTCGATGTGATCTCGCGGAAGCCGTGGTCGAACGCCTTGTCCATGCAGTAGAGGCCGATCTTGTCGCTGAGCCCGCGGCAGTAATTGCCGAGGTCGCCGTCCATCGCCTTCCACGCGGTCGGATAGTCGGGGAACGCGAAACCGACGCCGAAAATCGCCGCGGACGGGCTCTTCTGCGCCAGGATGTCCAACGACATGCCGTAGATCTCGAGCGCGCCGGCGATCGCCTGCGACATCATCGCCGTGTCCTGCCCAAGCACGCTCGACGGATAGAGCGTGATGTCGAGCTTGCCGCCGCTTTCTTCCTTGATCTTGGCCGCCGCCTCCTTCGAGCGGATCACCATCGGATGCCCCTCGGGCAAGGCGGTGCCGTATTTGTAGGCGAATTCGGCCGCGTTGGCCGGCCAGCGCAAAACGAACGGCGCGGCGATGGCGGTCGCCGCGGCGACCCCGGCACGCGACAGCACGGTGCGGCGGGTAAGGTTCATCGGCGTCTCTCCCAGATGTTTTTGGCGCAAAAAGCGCGGCACAATGCCATCGGCCGAAGGCCCGCCCAACCGCCGAGAAGGGATTGCACCCTTGCTGGAATGCGGGGTCAGCGCCTGAAATTGAATCTATCTTATTAAAAAAAGCGAAGATCACTGCAACGCGGCATTTGTCGCGGCCCGTATTTGAGGCTCGCGCGAGCCTTGCTCGCCGAGGCAAACTGGCGGCCGCCAGACAGAGGGGTATGCATGCAGTTCGGCTTCAACCTGCCCAATAGCGGCGCCTTGGCGCAGCCCGAGATCATGGCGCGGATCGCCCGCGAGGGCGAAGCGCTCGGCTACGACTACTTGACCGTCACCGATCACGTGACGCTGCCCGACATGGCCGAGCCCGGCTATCCCTATTCCGAAAGCGGCGCGTTCTATTCGACCGACAGCGCGCATCGTCACGAGATGCTGACGCTCGCCGCCTGGCTCGCGACGGTGACGACGCGGTTGCGCCTGGTGCTGGCGGTGCTCGTCGTGCCGCACCGCCCGGCGGTGCTGGCGGCGAAGCAGCTGGCGACGA
>JASHUW010000358.1 GCA_030039815.1 Alphaproteobacteria bacterium | reverse complement strand
AAGTCCCCTTACATCAGCGACAGCGGCCGCTTAGCCTTGGCCGCGGAGACCGGATTTTATCCTCCGTACCCGACCTTTCCATCGCGTCTCCCCAAGGGGGCTGCGGGAAAGAGATCGCTCGATGACAAATATCTCGTCTCGGGAACCGAGCTGCTGGGCGCGCCTTAGAAGAAGACGCTGATGTTCTTCGCGGTCAGGACGTTCTGATCAAGGATCACCTTACGCGCGGCGAGCTTCCAGTCGCCGTCGATCCGGCGGAGCTGGTCCTGGCGGGCGCCGACGTAAAAATCCTCTTCGGTCTCGGCGCGCGTGCGGTAGACGATGAAATTCGAGAAGACCCGGTACTCGCCCGATCCAGGCAGCGGTTCGACTTCGATATTGGCGATTAGGTGGCGCGTACGCGACGGCGGGTCTTCGGCCCAGGCCATTCCGGTGTCGAGCCGCGCGACCCGCGCCGCCAGGGTCTCCTTGGTTTCGTCAAGCAGAGCGAGCCCGTCTTCGTGCGGCAAGTCGCTTTCGACATAGCGTTCCGGGTCGAGGATCGAGATTGCCCGGCTGCGCCGCGGATAGCGATTGCTGCGCGTCGCCACCCAATAGCGGATGTCGTCGGTCAACAACCGCAACCATTCGCCGAACCGCCGCTCGTCGAGCAGCCGGGCCTCGCGATAGAGAAACTGCTCCACCTCGCGAAGCACGTCCCGGTTCATCGCGAACGCCCGAATGCGGGCATCGCGGTCCAATCCTCGGCCGCCATGAGCCGCGCCCAATGCCCATAAAACTGACGATGGTTGCTTTCGCTCATGCGGAAATCGCTGGCCCAGGCATTGAGGTCGTCGTCGAAGCGATCATGGCCGAGGCCCATCTGCGTGTTGAGCGCGAGGCGCCGTGAGACCGCGCCGCGGCAGGTCGAGGTGCACTCCTGCCAATTGTCCATGTCGTCCTGCTCGAACGTGCCCGACGGGCTGAAGCCGCGAATGCCGGCGAGCCGGATCGCTTCCTTGACGTCCGGCGGCGCGGCCTTGTCGACATAGACCCATGACCATACCTCGGTCTTGTCAGGGCCGCGCGGATGCCAGACGCGGAAGGTCCGTGACGTCGCGCGCAGCATCGAGAAATTGGGAAAGGCCGTGCCAACGATCGGATTGATCAGCTTGCACCGCGCGCCCAAGCGCTTTTCCAACTCGGGCCGGATTTCCTGCTCGTAGGCAAGCAGCTCGGGTACTGGCGGGTCGCTGATATCGTCGGGCCCAACGCAGATCAGGATATGGCCGTTACCCGGCGAGACGATTGCGCCGGTCGTGCCGGGCTTCGATTGCACGCCGCTGCTGAACGCGGTCTGCACCGCGGAGAGATGGCTCCAGGGCACGTGATAGGCGTCACCGCCAAAATTCTCGGCCGGAAACTTCCAGTTGCAGGGCATCACCCATTTGTGCACGCCGCCGATCACCTCGATGCCGCCTTCGCGGCGGTCGAAGAAATTGTCGAGATACCAGGTCATCTCGCCGAGATAGTCGATGAGCGACGGCGCCTCGGGATCGAAGGTGGCGAAGTAAAGGCCTTTGTAGCTGTCGAGCTGGGCAACGGGCTGCAGGCCCCACGCCTCGCGCTGCAGTTCCCCGTGATAGGCCTCCTTGAGATAAGGGACACCGGTCAGCCGTCCGTCGTTGCGGTAGGTCCAGCCGTGATAGGCGCAGGTAAACGTTGCGGCGTTGCCGTCGTCGGCGCGGCACAGGCGGTTGCCGCGATGCCGGCAGACATTGAGAAAGGCATGTACGACCCCCGCCGTGTCGCGCACAACCAGCACCGGGTCTTCGCCCATGTAGGTGGTGAGAAAATCGCCCGGTAGCGGGATCTGACTCTCATGGCAGAGGAACAGCCAGCAGCGCGCGAAAATCTGCTCCAGCTCCTGCTGGTAGATGTCCGGCTCGATAAAGATACGCCGGCTGACCAGCCCATTCTCGGCATCCACCAGCCGGCCCATCGTCATGGCGTCCATTGGCGGCCTCTCAGAGGTTGGATAGAGGGCGACGCGGCACGCGCAACGTCGCGCCGGCATCGACCGTCACGATCGTGCCGGTGATGCCGCGCGCGCTGCTGGAGGCGAGGAACACATAGGCGCCAGCGATGTCGTCGGGCTGCAGCGCCATGTGCAGCGGGTTGCCGGCGCGCAACCGGTCCGCCATGCCGGGATCGACGAATTGCGAGCGGTCGTCCTGCCGCAGCGTCACCAGGCCGCGCAGGTCGGTCATCGTCCCGCCGGGAGCGACGCCGTTGACTCGGACGCGCGGGCCGAACTCCACCGCGAGCTGGCGGACCAGGCCGACTACCGCGTGTTTCGATGCCGTGTAAAGCGCGCCGCCGCCGCCCGAATTGCTGCCAGCAACCGAGGCGGTCAGCACGATCGAGCCAGCGGTCTTGTCCAGCTCCGGCAAGGCCGCCTTGACGCCGAGCAGCACCCCCTTGACGTTGACGCCGAACAACTCATCGAAGGCGGTCGACAGCTGCTCTTCGGGAAATTCCGCCAGCGGGACATAGACATCGAATACGCCGGCATTGCCGATGAAGATGTCGAGACGGCCAAAGGCGGCGACGGTCGCGGCTACCGCGTCCTTGTTATCGCTCGGGCGGCTGACATCGCCGACCATTCCGGCGACCCTGTCGCCGAATTCTTTTTGCAGCTCGGTGATCCGCGCTGCGACGCGGTCGAGCACACAGACGCGGGCACCTTCCGCGACAAATCTCGCGACGATAGCGCGGCCGATCCCCGAGCCGCCGCCCGTTACCAGCGCAACCTGTCCGTCGAGCCAACCCATCGCGTGGCCCTCAGCTCTGCGGGTCGATCACGCCGCGCCGATCACCGCCAGGACTGTCATCCGCTATAGCACATCGCGCGCCGGCAGAACCAAAATACCGTCGCGCGGGCGTTGACCGCCGCGCGTCATGCCTTCCGGTATCTGTGGAGCCGAAATCCGGTTTCGGCACGTTGCGACTGTCCGGGCAATGGCTGACCACCCGCGCGGATCGCCGGGCCCTGGTAATGGCGGTATTCCCGGCGCAGATCGAGGCCCAGGACCGGCGCCCGGATGATCTCGCGCATCGGATCAGCGCTGCAGGCCCTGCGCTCCGGCTGGAACGTCGTAGAAGGCGAGCGTCATCGACACGCTGGTGTAATGACCCATCAGCGTGATCACGTCGGTGATGCCGACATGGCCTAGAGCGGCGACGGCGCGGTCGTAGAGCCCCTGCGACACCCAGCGGGAATTCGACAGGCAGATCGCCATCTCGTAGACGACCTGCTCGCGTGCGTCGCCGAACGACGCCGGCAGACCCGAGAGCAGTGCCTCGACCGTGGCGGCCGGCAACCCAACTTCCTTGCCGCGCCGTTCATGCGCCGCGGTCGGGTACGCCGAACGCCACTTGCTGTTGATGATGATGACCGCGATCTCGCGCTCGCGTTCGGTCAGCGAATAATTGCCCTTCTGGAAATGCCCGCCGAACGGGGCTGCGACCTTGGCGAGCTTGGGGTTGTCGACCCAGATCTTGTTGGGGCCGCCAAGCGGGCCGCGGGTCTCGACCGCGAAATCGTAACTCTCCCTCTGCTCGGGTGTCATCCGGTCGTAAGGGGTCTCGGCATAGCGACCGAAGGTGGGGGCTTCCGCCATATCGGGTTCTCCTCCTAGCCGCGGACGAGTGAATAGATTTGCGTGCCATCTGGCGGCGGCGGTTGCGGGGTCCACGTCTCGCCGGCGTCACGGCTGGTCCAGACCTCGCCGCCATTGGTGGCGCAAGACATCAGGCTTGGCTGGCGTTCGTCGAAGGCGATCTTGAACATCGTGTGCGGCACCGGCCCGCCGACATCGACCTGGCTCCAGCTGTCGCCGCCGTCTTTGCTGCGCAGCAGGATGCCGAGGTCGCTGATAAAGCCGGAGCCCGCCGCCACCCACAGATGGCGCGGATTGCCCGGCATCTCGCGGATGTCGCGGCAATAAATCTGGCCCTTCATGTTGAGCGGCTCGAGCGGAACGTGGCTCCAGTGATCGCCGCCGTCGGCGCTCCTCCACATTCCGGCGCGGGCGATGCCGAACACCGTACCGGGATGCCAGCGGCTCGCCAGCACGCCGTGCATGTCGCACATGTCATCGTTGATGTACTGGCCATGACTCAGATTTTCCCAGTGCTCGCCGCCATCGGTCGAGCGGATCGCGCCGCCGACTTCGACCGCGCCATAGAGGTGGTCGGGCTCACTGGTGCTGGCGTCAAGCATCAGCACTCGCTTCGCGGGGTTGGAGCCGGGGCCCGTGGTGATATCCGGGAAGCGGACGCTGACCGGGAGCCGGACCCAGTGCTCGCCGACATCGTCGCTGCGATAGATCTCGCAATTGTCGCAGCCGACCAGGATCGTGTCCGGGTTGTGCGGGTGAAACAGGATCGACCACACCGGAAGGCCATGATCGGGGAGCTCGACCTTCTCCCAATGCTCGCCGCGATCGGCGCTGCGGTAGGGACCGTGCTGCGTGCCGGCGTAGATCAGCGAGGGGTTCGCTGGGTGAACCGCCAGCGCCCGCACCGCTGGCCTCTCGGGCAGACCGCGGTTCAGCTTCTCCCATTCCTGGCTGCCGTCGGCGAGCCGGAACAGACCGGAATGGACCTCGCGGCCGGGACCGGTTTCTCCTGCCAGGCCGAGATAGAGGTAAGAGGGTTTGTCTGCCATCGAGCGCTCTCCTCTCGTGGGGTTGGTCAGGCCGCCGGGGGACGGCGGTCGCGAAACGGGGTGGACTTCTCGAACGCGTCGGCAATGCGCAAGACGGCCGCCTCCTGGAACGGCTTGCCGACGATCTGGAACGCGATCGGCAAGCCGCCCGCGCCAAAGCCCGAGCACACCGACATCGCCGGATAGCCGGCGACATTGAACGGCATCATGAAGCTCGGCTGCTGGAACACGTCCCATTTCGGCAGCGCGTCAATCGGCGGCGCCTCGTTCGGGAACACGGCGGTCAGCACGACATCGAGCCCGGCCATGGCCTTCTTCAATTCGTCGCGCAACTCACGACGGCGGCGCACCGCCTGGAGGTAGTCGACGCCCGAAACGAAAGCGCCCAGCATCAGCCGGGTGCGCATCCGCTCGCCGAAATCGGGCAGCCGCGTGCGGGACGATTCCTCATAGGCCGCGGCGCGCTCGACGATCGAGATCAGCGAGCCGCAGGCGTGCCAGTCCTGCAACGGCGACAGCTGCACCTCGCGGATCTCGGCGCCGAGCCCGCGGAAGGTCTCGACCGCAGCCGAGATGCCGCGTTGCGTCGCCTCGCCGACCTTATGGTCGGTCTCGTGGAAATGGTGGATCACGCCGATTTTGGCGCCCTTGATCCCGGCGCCGAGCGCTGCCCGATAATCGGGAACCGGCCGCTTAGCGCTGGCCGGGTCGCGCGGATCATGCCCGGCGAGCGCCTGCAGCATGATCGCGCAGTCCTCGGCGGTCCACGCCATCGGCCCGATATGATCGAGGCTGAATGCCGCCGGGGCCACACCGGCGCGGCTGACCAGCCCGTAGGTCGGCTTGAGGCCGGCAATGCCGCAATAGGCCGCCGGGCCGCGGATCGAGCCGCCAGTATCGGTGCCGATGCCGCAAAGGATCATGCCCGACGCCACCGCCGCACCAGTGCCGCTGCTGCTGCCGGCGGTAAAATGATCCAAGTTCCAAGGGTTGCGCGCGGGCGGCTGCGGCAGGTCGAAGGACGGCCCGCCATCGGCGAATTCATGCGTCGTCAACTTGCCCATCAGCACCGACCCGGCCGCCGCGAGCTTCTCGGCGCAGGTTGCGTCAGCGCCGGGGATGTTGTCCTGCAGCAGCTTCGACTGGCACGTCGTCGGGATCCCCTTGGTATCAACGATGTCCTTGAGCCCGATCGGGATGCCGTGCAGCGGGGTTTTGGGGCCGCCGGCCATGATCGCCGCCTCGGCGGCACGTGCCTCGGCGAGCGCACGCTCCTCCGTCAGATGGACAAAAGCGTGCAGCCGGCTGTCCAAGGCATGGACGCGGTCGAGACAGGCTTTGGTCAGCTCGATCGGTGAGAGCTGCTTGGCCGCGATCTGCCGGGCTGCCGCGACGATCGTGGGGATCGCGGCGGTCATTGCACATCCTCCTCGGTAAAGCCATAGGTCAGCGCCGGCTCGGCCATCCGGCCGCGCGGCTTGCGCACGCGCTCGGCCAGGGCGGCGATGCCGTCGCAAACGGTTTTCAGCTCGACCTTCTCGGCGTCGGTCAGCGTGAGGCCGGCGCGAGCCAGCAGATATTCGAACGCGGCATCGTCGATCGGGGTCGGCATGAGATCACCCTTTCGCTCAAAGGGAGGGCTAGAGCCGGTATCGGCATTCGGCGGGGAGCGCGACGGCATGAAAATCGCGCCGGTTGGTGTCGAGGTTTTCGAGGTTCAGAAACTGGCATTCGTCATGGACGAAGTGAGGCCCGGCGTGCCAGGTCGCGACATGGAGTTTGACGATAAGATCGCCGGGCACACGAAACGCGGCGATGTCCTCGAGGCGCGGCCGCGCCTCGTCGCTCAGGTCGCCGGGCGGCGCGACACCAATCAGCCATTCCTTGCCGCCGAGCGAACCGAGGCATTGCGTGACGCGCCGGTGCCGCGCGATCCGGCTGAAACCCAGCCCGACATGCGGCAGATGCATGATCCACAGCCGCGGCACGCCGTTATCGAGCACCAGCTTCGCCTCGGCCGGCGAGGTTTCCGGATCGTAATGCGTGTCGGACCCCTGGCCGCCGGCGCGCAGCGGCATGATTACCTGACCGTAGGGAGCAAACGCGTCCGCTGTTAGCTCCCTAACGTCGAGCATGTGCTCAGGCATCGCGCTCGCGTCACTCATGGTCTCCCTCCCATCGGTCGTGACAGCGCAAACGGCGCGGGCATCTTGCGCTGCTCAAGTTGCTTGCCGCAACAGGCTCGCGCTCTGGTCCACCGCACTCCGGCTGCACGCCAAGAGCGCCCTGTTGTCAGCGCAAGCGGGAAGCAGCCGCTCGCGGCGCCTTCATGTTTAGCGGTGGCGTTCGGCCGTCCGCTGACGCCATCTCCTTATGCGGCCGCGCAGCGCGGCGATGGTTGTTGTCCGAAACCGATGACCGCTCTCGGCGCGTCTCGCTGGTCTCCGCCCGCGCTAGAATGATCTCGCGCGCCGGCCAATTGACCTAAAGTTGAAGGTCATGCCATGAGTCGGCGGATCATCGAACGGTTGGTTGACCCCGCGACCAATTCCGGACGCGGAAAACCTCCGCCGATCGCGACGTTGCCCTCGCTGCTCTCTCGCCGACGATGATGCTTCCCGATCGATCAAGGCCCGTATACCGCTGCATTGGCTTCCCCCAAGACGTCAATCTCGCGACCTTGAGGGCAAGATCGGAGCCGATATCGCCGCGGGATATTCCGCCCTTGGTGGAGCCGGTCGTCGAAGGCTCGCGAAAGCGGCCTCGCCGGCACCCGGCCGTCGCAAGGAAGCTGGCGGTCTCGTTGCTTGCGAGACGTCGCCGCGCGATGGCGATCGTCGCCTTGTTGTTCTCCGG
The DNA here is from genome assembly GCA_030039815.1 of Alphaproteobacteria bacterium. Taxonomy (GTDB): domain Bacteria; phylum Pseudomonadota; class Alphaproteobacteria; order ATCC43930; family CGMCC-115725; genus DATARH01. Next base: position 138 of record JASHUW010000358.1, on the reverse strand, counting down.
TTCCGGCGCGCTCGCCTATACGGCGGCCGGGGACCGGATCTTCCCCGCGACCCTCTTGTTGCCGCAGTCGGCCCCGGCGGATCAGTTTTACGTCACACCCGTCACCCTTCCGACCAACAAAGGCCAGGCGACGACCGC
>JASHUW010000357.1 GCA_030039815.1 Alphaproteobacteria bacterium | reverse complement strand
CCGGCCGCACGCTCTATATCCTCGACGAGCCGACCACCGGCCTCCATTTCGAGGACGTGCGCAAGCTCCTCGAAGTGCTGCACGCGCTGGTCGAGGCGGGCAATACGGTGCTGGTCATCGAGCACAATCTCGAAGTCATCAAGACCGCCGACTGGTTGATCGATCTCGGCCCCGAGGGCGGCGATGGCGGCGGCCGCATCGTCGCCACCGGCACCCCCGAGGAGGTCGCCGAGGTGGCGGAAAGCCATACCGGGCACTATCTGCGGCCCTATCTGGCGCGCCGGCTCGCCGCCCCGCGCCGGGTTGCAAGCAGTGCCGCGGAGTGACGATGAACGCAACCCGCACCAAAGCTATCGACGAGCTTCGCAAGATAGTGCTCGACGCGCTCGGCGAGCATGAGGCCGAAGTATGGCTGTTCGGCTCGTGCGCCCGCGACGACGTGATGCAGCATAGCGATATCGACATCGCGATCCTGCCGCATGACCAACTGCCGCCGGCGTTTTTCGCGCTTCTCGAAGCCGATATTGAAGACAGCGCCGTTCCGTACGACGTTGATCTGGTCGATTTGCGCCGCGCTGCGCCCGCGCTGCTCGACGAGGTGCGCCGCGAAGGCATCAAGTGGAAAGACTAGATCGCCGCCTGGCGGAGGCTGCGGCCGCGCTCGCCACCTTGGATGAAGCGATCGGCCGGGTGCCGCGTTCTCTTTTCGAACGCGATAGCGCGATCTTGCGCCTGATCTACACTTTCGAGGCTGTGTGGAAGGCCTGCCAGCAGCCGCTGAGTCAACGGGAGCAGATTGAGATCGCTTCGCCCAATGGCGCCATCCGCGCAGCCCGGCGCGTCGGGTGGTTATCGGATGAAGATGCCGAGCGGGCGATCAAGATTGCTAACGACCGCAATCTCGCCGTTCACATGTATCGCGGTGACCTGGGTTCCGAAATCGAGTATCGCCTCGCGGGTCACTCGGCGGTGCTGCACCGCTGGCTCGACGCGCTGATCCGACGCGCCGAGGCTAGCGAGTGATCGCCAGCTAGGCGAAAGCCGGCATGACCTCCTTGGCGAAGAGTTCGGTCGAGTGCAGCGCGTCGGCGTGGCTCATCGTGCCGAAGGCGAAGTCGCAGACATAGTAGTTGATCCCGGTCTCGGCGATCTCGTGGGCGATGAACTGGCGCACCGTGTCGGGCGTGCCGGCGACCGCGTCGCCGCGCTCCAGGATCGTCTCGAACTCCGGCGGCAGCGCCGCCTCCAGCGGGAACGGCACGTTGTACTCATGCCACAGCTGGCCCATGTGATGCCGCCACGCCGGGTAGGCGCGGGCGGCGATGTCGCGCGCCTCCTTGTCGGTGTCGGCGACGACGATGTGGCGGTTGACCCCCATCAGCGGCAGCTCGGCCTCGGCGCGGCCGAGCTTCTTCCATTCCGCGCGATAGGCGTCGACGACCTGGCGCACCGCCGGGATCGGCCGCCGCGCGATGATATGCGCGCCACGCTCGGCCGCCCAGGGAAGGCTCTCCGGCCGGCCGATGCCGTACCACAGCTCGGGATAGGGTTTCTGCACCGGCTTCATCGGGATCGGCACGCGGTCGAAATTGTAGAATTTGCCGTGAAAGGTCAGCCGGTCTTCGGTGAAGCCGATGCGCGTCACCTCGAAGCATTCGCGGAACTGCTCGGCGCCGGTCGCGAAATCGATGCCGTAAAACCCGACCTCGACCGGCGAGATGCCGCGCCCGACGCCGTAGAGGAAACGGCCGTTCGACATCTGGTCGAGCATGCAGACTTCGTCGATCAGGCGCAGCGGATGGTAGAGCGGCAACAGATAGACCATCGGGCCGAATTTGAGCTTCTTGGTGCGCTGCGCCACCGCCGACAGGAAGACGCTCGGCGACGGCGCGTAGCCGAGCGGCGTGTTGTGGTGCTCGGCCAGGTGGTAGGCATAAAAGCCCGCGCGGTCGTAGGCCTCGATCAGCTGCAGCCGCTGCTCGAAATGCTGATTGAGCGGCCGCCCGCTATCGTCGAGATGGTCGAAGATTCCGAAAAGCATTTTTGGCCTCCGTTGTGCCGTCATCCTACAAGAGGCGGCAGCGGAAACAAAAGCGAGTGAGTGGGAGCAAAAGCAGCGGAAGTCGCGTATTGCGCGTCAGGACTTGCACATCGGCATGATGACGAAACGCGAATGACAGCAGAAGACAGCGCGCGCCGGTCGCCACCGGTCGGCGCGATCATCACGCTGATCCTGGCGGGCTTTCCCTATGCCGGCATGCTCGCCTGTCTTTTCGATCTGCATAGCGGCGGCAATGACGCGATGGGCCGTGGCCTCGATGAGGGGTTCGCGGTCGTGTTTGGCATAGCGTTGTGGTTGTTGCTAGGCGGCCTGCTGCTGATCGGCGGGATCAGGGGCGCGATGCCCGAGTGGTCGGCGATCGCGGCGGCGCCGCTGTGGGCGCTTTCCGCCATGTCGGCGGCGATCGCGCTGGATTACATCGAGCACGACAGCAGCTACATCATCGTGCCGGCGCTGCTGCCGCCGGCGATCGCCCTGTACGCGCTATGGGCGCGCCTGACGAGGCTGCATCGGCTCCTGCAGCCGCTGCCAACCAGCGCCGTTGCGTGGATCGTCGTAGCGCTCATCGCCGCGGTGCCGCTGCCACGTTATTTCATTGAGCAACACGAGCGCCACGTCCTCGCGGCGGAAGAAGCGGAAGAAGCCCAGCGGCAGGCTGCCGCCGAGGCGGAAAAGCAGCGGCTCAACCTCGAGCGCTTCGAAAAGTTGACCGCCGACTCGCCGCTCTGGGACTACGCGGCGTTTTTCGGCAAGGACAACGAGCTCGACGGCCAGGCGATCGCCGCCGCCCGCGCGCTGACCCATAGGCAAGCCGACGCCGAGGAGGCGTTGCGCCGCGGTATGGCGTTTCCGCTGGTCAACTTCGAGCGGCTCGACCTGAATTTGACACCAGCGTTCTGCTCCGCGGCGGGCGATCTGCTGCGGCAGGAAGCAGCGGCCCACCCTGCCCCATCCCCCGACACCGAATTCGAGACGAAGCTGCTGCCCAATCTCGAAGCCGACGACATGAGTGCGATCGAATTGCTCAGCGAAAATTGCGATATCGACGCCGCCGTCGCGCAGATCCGCGGCACGATCGAAACCTATAAGCCAAGTTCGCGCGACGGGACTCTCGCGCTCCTGGCCTGGCGGCGCGGCAACGGGTTTTACCAGCACCAGCGGCATGACATCGAGCGCGCACTCCAGGAATACAATGAGGCGGTCCGGCTGGGGCCGGGTAACGAGCAGTTTCACAAGTACCGGGGCGACGTCTATTACGATTTGAAGCGATACGACGACGCGATCGCGGATTACGACGAGGCGGTGCGGATCAACCCCGGCTATAGCGAGGCCTATTACAGCCGTGGCAACGCTTACGACGCCAAGGGCGACGATGAGAAAGCGCTTGCCAGTTTCGATGAGGCCATCCGCATTGCCCCGGAATTCGTGGCCGCGCACAACAATCGCGGACTGGTCTATATCCGCGAAGGCAAGCTCGACCTGGCGCTCGCCGATTTCGATGCGGCGGCGCAGCGCGCTCCCAGGTTCCGGCTGGCGCTCGACAATCGCGCACGGGTCCGTTTCTTCCAGGGCGATTACGCCGGTGCGGCTGAGGATTTCGCCGCGGCCCTGAAGCTGAAGCCCGACGAACCCTATACGGCGATGCTGCTGTATCTGTCGCAACTCCATGCCGGGCAGGACGCGCGCGCGCCGCTGAAAGGCAACGCCGCCGCGCTCGACCGCGGCACCTGGCCTTATCCCATCGTCGCCGCGTGGCTCGGCGACAGCGACGCGCAGACCGTGCAGGCGGATGCCGCGCGCGACCCTAACCCCGACCGCGTCGGGCAAAGCTGCGAGGCCGATTTCTATTTCGGCGACGCAGCTTTTGCCAACGGTGATGCAGCGACTGCCCGGGACCTGCTGGAACGCGCCGTCGCCCGCTGCCCGTCCGACTACCTCGAAGTCACCCTCGCCAAATACGAACTGCCGCGACTGCCGCAGTAGCTTTTACGCGGCGACCATCGCGTCGCTGATCTTTTCCGCCGTCATCAGGGTCGGGAAGTTGGTGTTGGCGCAGGGGACGGCCGGGAAGAGCGAGGCGTCGACGACGCGAAGGCCCGAGACGCCCCTCACCCGGCCCTGATTGTCGGTCACCGCCATCGGGTCGTCGTCGGCGCCCATGCGGCAGGTACAGGTGGCATGCCAGACGCCAATCGTCGCCTTGCGGACAAAGGCTTCGAGCGCGTCGTCGTCGGTCATCAGCTGGTCGAAGCGGAAGCCCTCGACGATGTAGCGGTCGATGATCCAGGAGCGCAGCCAGGCCGGGCCGTCGAGCAGCTTGGCGACGAGGTTGGTGATGCGCCGGTTCTTGTCGTTGACGACGCCGATCTGCCGCACCTTGTCGCTATAGGTGGCGGGGAACGGGTTGCTGGTCGCTTGCTGGAGCGCGGCGCTCACCTGCATCGCGCCGAGCTTGCGGAACCCCTGCATCAGCCGTTCGAGGTCGCGCCGGTCGGACAGCAGGTTGAATTCGACGATCGGCTCGGCGCGCCAGTCGCGCGATTGCAGCCGCACCTGCCCGGTCTCGGAATAGGTCTTGTAGACCGCGAGCAGCAGCGAGGCGATCTGCTCGCCGACCGCGTGCCAAGCGGATTTGCTCACCCCCGCGACAAACATGTCGCCCTTGGGCGCGCCGCCGATATCCGAGGAATAACGCAGCGCCAGCAGGATGTGGCGGCGGGTCATGCCGTTGATCCGCGACTCCGGCTTGATGAACGACGACACCGACACCGACGGATGGTCCATCAGCCGCTGACCGACCCCGGCGAGGTTGGCGCGCACCTCGATGCCGAGATCGCGCAGCTGGCCGGCCGGCCCGATCCCGGCGCGCAAGAGGTGCGCGGGCGAATGGATCGCGCCCGAGGAAACGATAACTTCCTTAGCGCGGAATTCCTGCTCCTGGCCTTTGACCCGCGCCTTGACGCCGACGCATTTCGTACCCTCGAAGAGCAGCGCCATGACCTGGGTCTCGGCCGAGATCGTCAGGTTCTTGCGCTTGCGCGTGCCGTTATCGAGATAGCCGATCGCCGCCGAGACGCGCCGGTCGTAGAGGTTCGAGATGGTGATCGGGAAGTAGCCGTCGGGCACGAACTCGCCATTCTGGTCCTCGACATAGGGGAACCCGGCCTGCTCGAACGCCTGGGCGACCGCCTTGGCATGGCCGTTCCACAGGTTGGGGAAGATGCGGCGGACGGGTATGCGGCCCTCCTTGCCGTGCCAGGGGCCGTCGAAATCCATATCGCGCTCGACCTTCTTGAAATAGGGCAGCACATCCTGCCAGGCCCAGCCGGCAGCGCCCTTGGCCGCCCATTCGTCGTAATCGGTCGGCGCGCCGCGATTGGCCAATTGGCCGTTGATCGACGAGCCGCCGCCGAGCACCCGCGCCTGCTCGTATTTCCGCAGCGGCGGGCGTTCCTCGGGCCGGTTGTGCGAGACGATCTCGGTGTGAACCTTGAGGTCCTGCCAATGGAAGCGGGGGTCGAAATAGGCGGTGCCGGGGTAGGAATCGAGGATTTCGGGAGGCACCTGGCCGTCGGGCGTATCCTGCCCTGCCTCGCACAGCAGCACGTTGTTGCTGCTCTTCGCCGACAGCCGGTTCGCCATGACCGACCCCGCCGAGCCGCCGCCGACGATGATGTAGTCGTAATCCATCCCTGGCCCCTGTTCTTCGCCTTCCGCCCGACGATGTTATCGGCGGGCGCGCGGCGGGGGCAAGTCGCCGAAGCGGCGATTGCTACTCCAAACCCGGCTCAGGGGCTGATGATTTCGCGATCGGGGCGGGCGCCGATTGACGAGCCCACCGGAACGCGAGCTACTGTTGGTTGTTTGCCACAAAACGACGGCGACAGCCGTTGCCCTGTCGATTGCCGAAGGGAGAGGACGATGCTCAAGACACTTGCGATCGCCGCCGCCTTGACCGCCATTGCGGCGACCGGCGCGATGGCCGATCAGTACTGCGGGCCGGGTTACTGGTACTCGTACCGCTACAATGACTGCGTCCCGAATCATGGCTACTACACGCCGCCGGGCGCGGTGGTCGGCGGCGCGGTCAACGGCGCCGGGTATGTCGCCGGCAGCGCGGTCAACGCGGCGGGCAATGTCGCGGGCGCCGCGGTGGGTACGGCGGGCGCAATCGTCAACAGCGTGCTGCCGCACTAACCACTTTCTTCGCCTTGGCCGGACTTGATCCGGCGATCCATGTCTCCTCGTTCCAACGCCGGAGGCAGAAGACGTAGACCCCCGGGTCAAGCCGGGGAGGCGACAACGGAAGTCGTGGAAAGGCCGTCCCGGGCTTTCCCGGGGCGGGTTTTTTTATGTCAGCCGCCGCCGATCTTCGGGATCAGCACGACCTCGCTGTCGGGCTTCAAGGGCGCGAGATAGGCGTCCTGGAAGATTTCGCCGTCGATCGCGACGGCCATGCTTTCGTCGATCTGCGCGCCGAGGCCCGGATAGCGTCGATCGAGCTCGGCGATCATCCGCCGCACGGTGTTCGCCTCGACATCGAACTCGGTGACGCCACCCGTCAAGCGACGGGCGGCGACCCCGGTCATCACGACATGAGGCACGTCATTCTCCTATTCGTCATTCCCGCGAAGGCGGGAATCCAGGGCCAGTGTACCACCACTTGCCGGTGGGTCCCCGCCTTCGCGGGGACGACGATCGAGGCGATATTACTCCGCCGCCATGCGAGGCGGATCGAGCTCGTCGAGCTCGGCGCGCAGCTTGGGCGGCGACATCGGCAGGTCACGCATGCGGGCGCCGACCGCGTCGGCGATCGCGTTGGCGACCGCCGCCATCGGCGGAACGATCGGCACCTCGCCGACGCCGCGTGCGCCGAACGGATGGCGCGGGTTCGGCACCTCGACCATCACCGCGTCGATCATCGGCATGTCCGAGGCGACCGGGATGCGGTAGTCGAGGAAGCCCGCGTTTTCGAGGCGGCCGTCCTTGTCGTAGATGTATTCCTCGTTGAGCGCCCAGCCGACGCCCTGCGTGACGCCGCCCTGGATCTGCCCCTCGACATAGGAGGGATGGATCGCCCGGCCGACATCCTGCACGGCGGTATAGCGCAGGATTTTGACGTGGCCGGTCTCGCGGTCGACCTCGACGTCGCAGATATGCGTCGCGAAGCCGGGACCGGCGCCCTGCGCGTTGATCGACACCTCGGCGGTGATCGGCCCGCCGGTGCGGCCCGACTTGATCGCGATGTCGGCGAGCGACAGCGGCTCGAAGCTGCCGGCATTGGCGCCGGCCGGGAAGGCCTTGCCGTCGCGCCACTCGACCGCTTCGGGGCTGATATCCCAGATCGCCGCGGCGCGGGATTTCAGCTGCTCGACCACCTTTTCCGCGGCCTGCGTTACCGCCATGCCGGTGGCGAAGGTGACGCGGCTGCCACCGGTGAGAAAGGTGAAGCCGATCGAGGCGGTATCGCCGACCACCGGACGCACCTTCTCGTACGGGATGCCGAGCACCTCGGCCGCCATCATCGCCATCGAGGCGCGCGAGCCGCCGATATCGGGGTTGCCCTCGACGACGGCGACCGTGCCGTCTTCGTTGACATGCACCGCCGCGCTCGACTCGCCGCCGATATTGAACCAGAAGCCCGACGCGATGCCGCGACCCTGGTTCGGGCCGAGCGGAATCTTGGCGTTCGGGTGGTTGCGCGCCGCCTCGACCGTCTGCAGATAGCCGACATTGGTCAGCGTCGGGCCGTACGGCGTCTTGGTGCCGTCGCGCGCCGCGTTCATCTCGCGCAGCGCCAGCGGGTCGATGCCGAGCTCGCGGGCGAGCTCGTCGAGACAGCTCTCGACGCCGAACGACGAGATCGGCGCGCCCGGTGCGCGATATGCCGCCACCTTCGGCCGGTTCGACACGACATCGTAGCCGGTGATGTGGACGTTATCGAGGTCGTACATCGCGAACGCGCACATGCAGCCCGGGCCGACCGGCGAGCCGGCGAACGCGCCGGCCTGGTATTTCAGCACCAGCTCGGCGGCGACGATGCGCCCCGATCTCTTGGCGCCGAGCTTGACCTCGATCGTACCGCCCGAGGTCGGGCCGGTGCCGCGGAACACCTCTTCGCGGTTCATCACCAGCTTGACCGGACGGCCGCTTTTCTTCGACAGCGCCATCGCCACCGGCTCGAGGTAGACCAGCGTCTTGCCGCCGAACCCGCCGCCGATCTCCGCCGGCATCGCGCGGATATTGGCGATGTCGACGCCCAAAAGCTTGGCGCAATAGGCGCGGACCATGAACTGGCCCTGGCTCGAGCTCCAGATCGTCGTCTGGCCGTCATTGGCGACCGCGACGACGCAGGCATGCGGCTCGATATAGGCCTGATGCACTGGCTTCGTCGTGTATTTGCGCTCGATGACCACTTCCGCCTCGGCGAAGCCCTTGGCGATGTCGCCCTTGGTGAAGGTGATCTTCTTGGCGACGTTCGAGGGCTTGGTCGGCTTCGGCTCGACGCCCTGGGTGAGCATGTCGTCATGCAGGATTGGCGCACCGGGCGCCATCGCCGCCTCGACATCGATCACGTGCGGCAGCACCTCATACTCGACCTCGATCAGCTCGGCCGCCTCTTCCGCGGCGGCGTTGCTGGTCGCCGCGACCGCGGCGACGGCGTGCCCGTCATAGAGCGCCTTGTCGCGCGCCATGCAGTTGCGCGACAGGTCGCGGAAGTTCATCGGGCCTTCGCCGACAAAGGCTTCCTCATTGGCGATGTTCGGGAAGTCGGCGGCGGTGACGATGGCGCGGACGCCGGGGACCCGGAGCGCTTTGCTCACGTCGATCTTCAGGATGCGCGCGTGCGCGTGCGGGCTGCGCTTGACCTTTCCCCACAACATGCCGGGCATCGTGTAATCGGCGCCAAAGCTGGCGCGGCCGATAACCTTGTCGATGCCGTCGGGACGGATCGGGCGCGTGCCGACGACCTTGAGGGCTTCCTTGTCGAGATAAGACATGTCTCACTCCATCGCGGAAATTTGCAGCGTCGTCGGACCCGGACGAGGCGAATCTACCGTCGGGCCTCGGCACGCATGACTTCGGCCGCATCCATGACGGCGCGCAGGATTTTGTCGTATCCGGTGCAGCGGCAGAGATTGCCGGCGAGCCAATAGCGGGCTTCTTCCTCGGTCGGATTGGGGTTCTGGTCGAGCAGCGCCTTGGCTGCGACGATAAAGCCGGGCGTGCAGAAGCCGCATTGCAGCGCCGCATGCTCGAGGAATTTCTGCTGCACCGGATGCAGCTTGTCGCCCTCGGCGACACCCTCGATCGTCGTGATCTTGCGGCCTTCCGCCTCGACCCCGAGCATCAGGCACGAGCAGACGATGTCGCCGTCGACGATGATCGTGCAGGCGCCGCAATCGCCAGAGCTGCAGCCTTCCTTGCTGCCGGTGAGGCCCAATTCGTCGCGCAGCACGTCGAGCATCGTCTGCTGGCCTTCGCAGAGATATTCCGTCGGCTCGCCGTTGATCGTGGTGGTGACGTGATGCTTGCTCATCTGGGGATCTCCTGACTCAGCGCGCCGCGGCGCGCTCGAATGCGATGGCGGCCGTGCGGCGCGCGAGCACGCCGGCCACCTTGGTGCGGTATTCGATGGTGCCCCGCTTGTCGCTGATGGGCTTGCAGGCCTTCTGCGCCGCGGCATCGAGCGCGGCGAGCGTCGCGTCGTCGAGCTTGTGGCCGATCAGCGCCTTCGCCGCGTCCTCGACGACCACGATCGTCGGGGCGACAGCGCCCAGCACGACCCGCGCGTCGATGCAGGTGCCGCTGGCGTCAAGAGTGACATTGGTGCCACAGCCGACGACCGCGATATCCATCTCGGTGCGCGGAATGAAGCGCAGATAGGCATCGCATTGATGCGGCTTCGGTTTCGGGATCTTGAATGCGACGATGAACTCGCCCTTGGCGAGCGAGGTGCGGCCGGGACCGGTGGGGATGCTTTCCGCCGGCACTTCGCGCGTGCCGTTCGGCCCGGCGACGACGACCGCGGCCCGCGCGGCGATGACCGCCGGCACGCTATCGGCCGCCGGCGAGGCGTTGCACAGGTTGCCGGCCAGCGAGGCTCGACCTTGGATCTGCGTCGAGCCGATCAGGTCGGCGCCCTCGACGATGCCCGGCCAGGCATGGTCGAGCTTCTCGTTACCCGACAGCATGACGCCCGGCGTCGCCGCGCCGACGACAAAGAAATCGCCTTCTTCGCGAATGCCGATGAGGCCCGGAATGCGCTTGGTGTCGACGATCAGGTCGGGCTTGACGCGGCCGCTGCGCAGCTGGACCAGAAGGTCCGTCCCCCCCGACATCACCTTCGCCAGGCCGCTCGCCCCCGCCAGGATTTTGACCGCGTCATCGACACTGGTCGGCGCTTCGTAATTGACCCTGGGCATGTTCGCTCCTCGAAATGCGCTCGCGCCCCCTCGGCCGCCGCCCGGCAGGCGGAGGGCTTATCCTTGGCTTACACTACCAGAACCGGGCGCGTGAAGTAGTATTCTGATGGCTGAGTGCTTATGCGCAGAGCGCTATATTCCATGAATGGCAACGCCGTGTCATGATCGCGATCAATGACGATTTGGCGCTCGACGAGCGCGAGATTTCCGAGACGTTCATCCGCGCCTCGGGGCCGGGCGGGCAGAACGTCAACAAGGTGGCGAGCGCCGCGCAGCTTCGCTTCGACATGCGAAGCTCGCCGTCGCTGCCCGA
>JASHUW010000356.1 GCA_030039815.1 Alphaproteobacteria bacterium | reverse complement strand
TCTGTCCGGCGGAATCTGTGCCGCGATCATCGGTCTCGTCGCGGCCGCCTATGTGTCGGGCGTGGGGCCGTTCGCCCGCGTCCAGCACTACTCGATCGCCGCGGCGCCCAAAGACCCAGCGCAGCGCTTCGCCTATTTCCAGCGCGGCGCCGCAGCCGGCGACGCCGAGGCCGAGCTCGAACTCGCGATCATCTACGCGAAGGGTGAGGGAGTGGCGCAGGACTACGCCAAATCGGCGATGTGGTTTCGTGCCGCCGCGGAACAGGGGGTGCCGCGCGCGCAATATGATCTCGGCGTGATGTACGAGCGCGGCCGCGGCGTGAAGACCGACCTCACCGAGGCCGCGAACTGGTATCTCAAATCGGCGACGGCGGGTTATGCGCTGGCCGAATACAATCTCGCGGTCTGCTACACCAAGGGGCAGGGCATCCGCCAGGACCTGAACGAGGCGGCGCTGTGGTACCGCCGCGCGGCGTCGCAAGGGGTGATGCAAGCGATGATCAACCTCGCGGTGATGTACGACCGGGGTCAGGGGGTCGCGGCCTCGCCGGTCGATGCCTATGCCTGGTATCTCGCGGCCGGGCAGCGCGGCGACGAGCCTGCCGCGCGGCGCGCCAAGGACGTGTATAACGGCATGACGAAGCAGGACCAGATCCACGCCGACGCGCTGGCGAGCGACGTCGCCAACTCGATCCACGAACCCGCGGCCGGCAGCGAAGCCGCCGCCGCGGTGACCAACGCGGAGGAACACTGACGGTGGACCCGACATGGCTCTGACATTGACAAGGCGGCGGCGCATCGCGCCGATGCCGCAGGAATTCGCGCGCCGGCCGGACCCGCAGCCGGACCCGTTCGCCCCGCGCGACGATTACCACATCGAGGGCGAGGGGGTTGACGAGACCCCGTCCGTCGCGGGACGCGTGGCGCATGTGCTGCAGATCGTGCTGATCATCGTGATGGCGATCCTGTCGGCCGCGATCGTCTGGCTGCTCGGGGTGATATTCGGTATCTGGTAAGGGCGATATCCGACCCGGCCCGAGCGAATCCGACCTTCGCGAAGGGCAACCCACGGGCTTCACCGCAGCTCGGGGAAATCCTCTTCCCAAAATTCGGCCGCGACGCGCGTGCCGGCGGCGCGGCGCCGGGCTTCCTCCGCGCGCAGCTCGACGCGGCGGATCTTGCCCGAGATGGTCTTCGGCAATTCGGCGAATTCGAGCCGCCGCACGCGCTTGAACGGCGCCAGCGTCGCGCGGCAATGACGGAAGATTTCGAGCGCCGTCTCGCGGGTCGCGGCGTGGTTGCCGGCGAGCGCGACAAACGCCTTGGGCACCGCGAGGCGCATCGGATCGGGCGAGGGCACCACTGCCGCCTCCGCCACCGCGATATGCTCGATGAGCGCGCTTTCGAGTTCGAACGGGCTGATCCGGTAGTCCGAGGCTTTGAACACGTCGTCGGCGCGGCCGACATAGGTGAAATAGCCATCGGCGTCACGGGTCGCGACATCGCCGGTATGGTAGGCGTCGCCCGAGACCGGCACCACCGCGCCGTCATCACCCTGATAGCCCATCATCAGCCCCAGAGGCGGCGGATCGAGCGCGAGGCAGATTTCCGCCTCTTCCTGCTCGGCGCCGTCCGGGTCGAGCAGCCGCACCCGGTAACCCGGCGCCACCTTGCCCATCGCGCCCGGCTTCACCGCCTGGCCAGGGAAATTGGCGATCTGCAGCGTCGTTTCGGTCTGACCGTAGCCGTCGCGGATGGTCAGGCCCCAGGCGGCGCGGACCTGCTCGATGATCTCGGGGTTGAGCGGTTCGCCGGCGCCGACCACCTCGCGCAGCGCCATCTTGTAGGCGGCGAAGTCTTCCTGGACGATCATGCGCCACACGGTCGGCGGCGCGCAGAATGTCGTCAGCTTGCAGCGCTGCAGCGCGTCGAGCAGGTTTTTCGCGTTGAAGCGCGGTTGGTTGAGGATGAAGACGCAGGCTTCGGCGATCCACGGGGTAAAAACGCAGCTCCACGCATGCTTCGCCCAGCCGGGCGAGGAAATGTTGAGGTGGATGTCGCCGGGCTGCAGCCCAAGCCAATACATCGCCGACAAGAGCCCCACCGGATAGCTCTGGTGGCTGTGCAGCACCAGTTTGGGCCGCGATGTGGTGCCCGAGGTGAAATAGAGCAGCAGCGGATCGGTGGCCTGGGTCTCGCCGTCGGGCGCAAAGCGCGCCGGCGCCTCCGCAGCCTCGGCGTAATCGCGCCAGTCGGCGGCCGGGCCGATGCAGATGCGCGTGTAGTCGCCGGGAATCTCGGCGAATTTCGCCGTGTGCTCGGGGCTGGTGATGACGTGGCGGGCGCGGCCGCGGCCGAAGCGATCGATCAGGTCGTCGCGGGTGAGCAGCGTCGAAGCAGGGATCGTCACCGCGCCCAATTTCATCGCCGCGAGCATCACCTCCCACAGCGGCACGACATTGCCCAGCATCAACAGAATGCGGTCGCCGCGTTTTACGCCGAGCCCGCGCAGGTAATTGGCGACGCGGCTTGAGCGCTCGGCCATCTCGGCGAACGAGATTTTGGCCTCGTCGGCGCCTTCGTTGACGATCCACAGCGCCGGCCGGTTGTTGCCGTAGGCCATGCGGTCGAAATAGTCGAGCGCCCAGTTGAACCGGTCGAGCACCGGCCAGCGGAAATCGCGGTAGGCGGTGTCGTAATCGGTGCGGTGGGTGAAGAGAAATTCCCGCGCTTCCAAGAATGCGGCTGCCGACATGACGCCCTCCGTGTCAGCTCCCTTGGCGGACTTGCCGCCTATGCTCGGACAAGCGGCCGCTGCTGTCGAGGGCGCTGCGCGGTGGGGCGCCACCGCGGGTTGCCGGAATTGGCGGCGCCGCCGATACTCGGACGAATTCGCCGGGAGGAAGCCGCATGGCTCAGCGTTTTGCCGTTTTTGCCGCTGCCGTCGCCTTGATCTGCATCGCGGCCCTGCCCGCGGCCCGGGCGCAAGGACCGGACTGGCTCGCCGCCGCCGAGGCCAGCAACATGGAGATCATCGGCCGCAGCGATCTGAACGGCGCCGGCAAGGGCGGCGAGGGTCTGGCGCTGACGCAATACGCGAACGGCAAGCGGGTGCTGTTTCTCGCGCATGAGTCGGCGCCGATGTGCGTCAGCGTCATCGACGTCACCGACCCGACCAAGCCATCCGTCATCAAGCAGATCCCGGTCGAGGCCGATTTCGTCCGCTGCAATTCGCTCGGCCTCTCGGGCACCACGCTGATCGTCGCGCACCAGACCGAGAAGCAGGGCCAGCAATATGCCGGCATCGACATCTACGATGTGGCCGACCCCGCGAACCCGCAGAAACTGTCGCATTTCGACACGTCGGGGCCGCATTCGCGCGGTGTGCACTATCTGTGGTTTACCGACGGCCACTATGCCTATCTCTCGACCGGCGCGAAGGATTTCCAACCGCGCGACGAAAAGGACGACCAGTTCCTGATGATCGTCGACGTGTCGAACCCAAAGGAGCCGAAGGAGGTCGGCCGCTGGTGGCTGCCCGGCACGCGGGTCGGCGACGCCGCCGGGTCGCCGCCGCGGGTCGAGCTGTTCGACGCCGGGATGCGGCTGCATACGCCGACCATCCCGGCCGACCAGCCGAACCGGCTCTATGCCGGCTGGATCGACGGCGGCTGGGTGATCCTCGACATCAGCGACAAGACGCATCCGAAGATCGTCGCGCGCCGCTCGTGGCAGTCGATGGGCGAGGGCTTCGCGCATACGGTCACCGCGATCCCGTCACGCGGCCTCGCGATCCAGACCGAGGAGGCGGTGGGCAATCTGTGCAGCGACTGGCCGAAGCGCAACTGGGTGTGGGACATCTCCAACGAGCGCCATCCGGTCGTGCTCGCCACCATGCCGCCGCCGCACGACCAGTCCGAATTGTGCAAGGCCGGCGGCCGCTTCGGCTCGCACAACATCAACATGAACCGGTGGTCGCCCTATGAGATGACACTGAAGAACACCGTCGTCGGCAGCTATTTCAACGGCGGCGTGCGCGCCTATTCGATCGCCGACCCGAGCCGGCCGGTCGAGATCGGCTACGTGATCCCGAAGGCGCCGCCCGGCAACGCGATGCACACGATCCAGATCAACGACGTCTATGTCGACGAGCACGGCCTCATCTACGCCAACGACCGGTTTTCCGGCGGTCTCTACATCATCAAGTACACCGGAAGCACGCCGCTGAATTGAGGCTAATCATGCCGCGATGCCGGCCGGTGTTGAGGAACGAAAGATTTCGCGACTGACGATCCCGCGCTCGGTATCGACAAGGCGGCTTTCGGTGCGGGCGGTCGAAGTCGCCGCCGCCTTTCTCATTTCCGCCATTGTCGTCTGAGAAGGTAAGCCGTTGCCCGAGCGCCGCCAACCGGCGCAGGATAAGCGGCCTTCACCGATGCTGGGGTGGAACGAAAATGGCGGCCATCGAAAACATCATCGCTTGGGCCAGGCAAGAACAGGCCCGTCTGACGCAGCAGCTCGCCGAGCTCCAGGCAGGGCACCTGCGCACCTATGAAAAGCATCCGCAGCCGTCGGGTTGGCTCGAGGTCGACACGACCGAGCACACCACCGAGCTCTGCCGGCATTACCTGAGCGAGCTGAACGCGATCATCGCGCTGCACCCCGCGGTGGTGCCGACCGAACCCGCGGCGCCGCCGCCACCGCCGCGCTTCGTCCCGCCCGCGCCGGCCGCTCCTGCCGCCCCGGAGCCGCGCAACCTGATGCATTCCGATATTCATCCGGACTGGCTCGTCGGCTGGGGTGTCGTCAAGGGCCAGCCACCGCGCTGGACCTTCGCCGGCATCTACCGCACCCATGCCGAGGCCAACGAGGCCGCGGCCAAGGCCGGCCCCGGCTATTACGCCCGCTGGGGCAGCTACAACGACGGCAGCAAGGAATTCACCAGCGGGCCGACATTCGCCCGCCCCGGCGCGCTGTAGGACGCCCCTACAGGAACCCGATCGACAGCCAGGGTATCGCCGCGACGATCAGCAGCGACACCACCAGCGCGCCGATATAGGGCCAGATGCGCCACAGCGAGTCGTTGGGGTTTGTCCGGCCGATCGCGCAGGCGCTGAAGAAGCCGATTCCGAACGGCGGCGCGAAGAGGCCGATCCCCATCGCCAGGATCACCACCATCGCGTAGTGCACCTCGTGCACCCCCATCGCCTTGGCGACCGGGAACAGCAGCGGGCCGAACAGCACGATCGCCGGCAGCCCTTCGAGGACGCTGCCGAGAATGATGAAGGCGACGATCGTCACCGCAAGGAAACCCCAGCTGCCGCCCGGCACCGACGCCATGACATGCACCAGCCACAGCGAGAAGCCGGATTGGGTCAGCGCCCAGGCCATGCCGGTCGCGGTGCCGATGATCATCATCACCGCGCCGGTCAGCGACACGGTCTCGATGAGGATCGGGTAGATGCGCCGCCAGTCGAACTGGCGATAGACGATGAGGCCGAGGAGCGCGGTGTAGACGACGCCGACCGTCGATACCTCGGTCGCGGTGGCGATGCCCTTGATGACCGTGAAGCGGATCACGAAGGGCAGGCTGAGGCCGGGCAGCGCGATCACGAAGGTGCGCAGCATCACCGCGGCCGGCGCGCGTTCGCCGGCGCCCTTGTCCTCGCTGCGCGAACGCCACCAGGCGACGACGACGAGCGCCAACGCCGCGACAAAGGCCGGCAGCAGACCGCCGTTGAACAGCGCCGCGATCGACAGGCCCGGCACCACCGAACCGATCGTGATCAGCACCAGGCTCGGCGGGATCGTCTCCGACATCGCGCTCGACGTCGCCAACAGCGACGACAGCTCGCCGGGGTGGCTGCCGCG
>JASHUW010000355.1 GCA_030039815.1 Alphaproteobacteria bacterium | reverse complement strand
CCGGCCGTCGTCCATGTCGACGGCAGCGCCCGGCCGCAGATCGTCGGCCGCGCGACAAACCCCCTCTACTTTGACATTCTCGCAGCCTTCAAAGCCCGCACGGGGTTGAAGGCGCTGGTCAACACCAGCTTCAACGTCCATGAAGAGCCGATCGTCAACCGGCCCGAGGAGTGCCGGAAGGCGCTCGAGGACGGGCGGGTCGATTTTGTGGTGACCACTCAGGGCATGTGGTCTCACGCCAGAGCCAACGCCAAAGCACCGTGAGCTGAATAGGCTCGATATTCAGCGAATGCCTACGCTCGATGCAGCGTCGTCATCGACTCCCGCATTAACGAGGACCGTCTCCACCCTACTCAGCCGTTTCGCGCCAGCGCGTGATCTGGCGAAAGCAGGGCGCGGGGTTCATCATGGTTCGGCAATGCCGAGCGTCAGCTATGTCATCACGATCTACAACAAGGCGCCGGCGCTGCCGTTTCTCCTCGCCGGGCTCGGCGCACAAGAAGGCAATTTCGATCGCGAATTCATTTTCATCGATGACGGCTCGACCGACGGCAGCGTCGACATGCTGCGCAACCTGACCACCGACTGGTGCAACGTCACGATCGTCAGCCAAGCCAATGCCGGGCCATCGGTAGCGCTCAACGCTGGCTTCCGGCGCGCGCGGAGCGACTACATCAAGCCGATGGACGCCGACGATCTGCTGCTGCCCGGCGCCACGGCTCAGCTGATCGAGGCGATTGAGATCACCGGCTGCTCGGTCTCCTATGGATCACCCGCCGCCCCTTACGACGTGGACGGATCGCCTGAAAACGCGCTTATCGGTCACTATGGCTCACCAGAGCGAGTCGCGCGGCAGGATGATGCTCTGCGCCGCTCGCTGGAGCGCGCGCAGACTAATCCCTCGGCCTGGTTGGCGCGCGCCGAGGCGGTGCGGGCCTGCGGCGGCTGCGACGAGCGCGTCTTTATCCAGGATTATTCGGTCGAACTGCGTCTCGCGGCACGGGGCCCGTTTGCTCGGCTGCACCAGCCGATCTTCGCGTCGCCGAGCGAGCTGCCTGGGCGGCTTTCCGACAATCAGGCGCAAACCCTTCACGATATGAACCTGGCACTGGCACATTTTCTCGCCGAGCGACCCGCGCTGCCGCGCGACCTGGCGCGGCTTGGTTTTTCGCGCGCGGCGGCACGCGCCTGGGCTTGGGCGCGGCGGCGCGGCGGCAAGGGCGTCACGTCGCGCGAGTTCCGTCTCCTGTGCGGCGCCCGGCTCGGGCTTTTGGCGCCCACTGCCGCCAATCTGCACGCGACTTGCCGGACATTCACCGAGACGAATTTCATTCGTCTTGCGACCTGAGGCCACACGATTTGGGCGCCGCCTGATGTGACCCCAAGCCCCTCGACCCGCGCCCTTGTCACACTCGCGTCATGTTACCTACGGTAGATGGGGCCAGGACCCCAGCACCAGAGGTTAAATCCATGAACTCGCGCCAGGTTCTGCTCTCGGCCGCCGCTGCCGCCTTGCTGTCGCCCTTTGCCGCCATGGCCCCGGCCGCCGCGCAATCGCCGGGCGCCGTCGCGCCGGCGAGCCCGTCGTCCGACCCGGCCGAGGCCGCGAAAACCGCGACGCCGATCAAGCACCTGGTGGTGATCTTCCAGGAGAACGTCTCGTTCGATCACTACTTCGCGACCTATCCCAAGGCCGCGAACCCACCCGGCGAGCCGGCCTTTAGCGCCGCACCGGGAACGCCGCAGGCCAACAATCTCGCCAAGGCCAACCTGCTGACCAACAACCCCAATTTCACCAACAAGGAAAACGGCGCCGACGCCGCCGAGCCGTTCCGCCTCGACCGCACCCAGGCCGCCACCGCCGACCAGAACCATGCCTACACCGCCGAGCAGCAGGCCTATAATGGCGGCAAGGCCGACCTGTTCCCGAAATACACCGGCAAGGGCACGCCTGGCGGCGCCGGCGCGTTCGGCACCAAGGGCCTGGTGATGGGCTATTACGACGGCAATACGGTCGGCGCGATGTGGCAATACGCCCAGCATTTCGCGATGAGCGACAACGCCTATACCGACACTTACGGCCCTTCGACCCCCGGCGCGCTCAATATCGTCGCCGGCCAGACCAACGGCATGAAGATCGTCACCTCGACCAAGAACCCGTCCACCGTCTCGACGGTGTCGTATTACGTCACTGACGGCAAGGGCGGGCTCACGATGATCAACGACGTCGATCCCGGCTACGACGTTTGCTCGGTGCCGGGCGACCAGGCGATGATGGATGGCAAGAACATCGGCGATCTGCTGAACGCCGGCGGGGTGAGCTGGGGCGGGTTCATGGGCGGCTTCGCGCTCGACGCCAGCAATGCCAACAGCACTACCGGGTGCAAGCGCAGCACCCGCTCGCCGGTGATCGGCAAGGACATTGTCGACTACATCCCGCACCACAACTGGTTCCAGTATTACGCCTCCACGGCCAACCCGAAGCATGACAAGGCAAGTTCGCTGGCCGCGGTCGGCTACGGTGTCGAGCATGACGGCACGACCCGCGATCCCGCCAACCACGAGTACGACCTCAAGGATTTCTACGACGCGGTGAAGGCGGGCAATTTCCCGTCCGTGTCCTACATCAAGCTGGACGCCTACCAGGACGGCCATGCCGGCTATTCCGACCCGCTCGACGAACAGGCTGGCGTCGTCGATCTGATTAATTTCATCGCGCAGCAGCCGGGTTGGAAGGACACCGCGATCATCATCACCTTTGATGATTCGGACGGCTGGTACGACCACGCCTATGCGCAGCCGACCAGTGCCTCGTTCGACCAGGCCGATCAGCTCAACGGGCCGGGCCGCTGCGGCGTCGGAACGCCAAAGCCGGGGATCGACGGCAAGCCGGTCAACGGCCGCTGTGGCCCCGGCACGCGCCTGCCGTTCCTGGTGGTCTCGCCCTACGCGAAGGCCAATTATGTAAGCCATGCGCGGATTTCATTGGCCTCGACGGTGCGCTTTATCGAGGATAATTGGCTCAAGGGCGCGCGCCTCGGCGGCGGCTCGTTCGATGCGTCCGCCGGTTCGATCATGGACATGTTCAATTTCGCGAGCGGCGGCAAGACGGCGGCGGTCTATATCGACCCGGAGAACGGCACGCCGCTTTCGGCCCCGCCCGCCGGGCATTAATCACGGTAGTTTTGGCCGGAGGTCTGATTAAGCGCGAAGGTTTGTGCCAGCCCCTGCCCACCCGCGGCTCGCGCTGCGGGTCTCCTTCCCCTGTGGACACGGGGGAGGGTGGGGTAGGGGGCCGGCTTAGGCGTTTGTTGCGCTGCCCGGGCCATTGCCTGGCGGCATTCGCCCTGTGCGTCCTCGTAACCTTGACTGCGATCGCGGCGGAAGGCCCGAGTCCTGATGCCGCAGCGGGCGTGAACCCGCACCCGGTGCGTCTCGTGCGGCCCGCGGCAAAGCCGCTTTCGGCGATGGCGCAGCTCGGCAAGCTGCTCTTCTACGACACCAGCCTGTCGTTCTCGGGCGGGCTCTCCTGCGCCTCTTGCCACAGCGCCGACCACGCCTACGGCCCGGCGACCGACAAGCCGGCGGCGATGGGCGGCCCGACCCTCAAGGACCAGGGCGTGCGCGCCGTCCCGTCGCTGATGTACCTCGAGCGCCAGCCTAATTTCAGCATCGGCGTCGACAACGAGGAGAACGAGAACGTCAACCTGACGCAGCTCGCCGCGCAGGGCCAGGACGCGGCGCGCGCGCAGAAGGTCGCGACCGACACCGCCGCCGCCGGTGCCAACCTGGTGCCGCAGGGCGGCCTCTTCTGGGACGGCCGCGCCGACACGCTGCAGCAGCAGGCGCTGTTTCCGATGTTGAGCCCGATCGAGATGGCCGCCACCAGCGTCGCCGAAATCGCCGACAAGCTGCGCCATGAGCCTTACGCCAACCGCTTCGTGCAGCTTTTCGGCCCGACCGTCTTCGACGACCCGCAGATGGCCGTCGCCGAGGCGCTCTCCGCGATCAGCCGCTACGAGTTCGAGGAGGCGAGCTTCCACCCCTATACCAGCAAGTTTGATTACTGGCTCGAAGGCCGCGCCCGGCTCAGCGCGGCGGAGTTGCGTGGCTACCAGCTGTTCAACGACCCGAAAAAGGCCAATTGCGGCGGGTGCCATCTCGACAATCCGACCGCCGACAACCTGCCGCCGCTCTTCACCGACCATCAGTTCGAGGCGCTGGGCGTGCCGCGCAACGCGGCGCTCGCCGCCAATG
>JASHUW010000028.1 GCA_030039815.1 Alphaproteobacteria bacterium | reverse complement strand
ATGGCGGCGACACGTTCTGGACCAACCTGAACGCCGCCTATATGGCGCTGTCGCCGACCCTGCGCGCCTTTGTTGACGGGCTGCGCGGCATCCACCAGTTCGGCAGTCGCGGTGAGACCAACCGCAGCGACGAATACAAAGATCGCGTGAAGCGGCGCGCGCTCGAAAGCGAGCACCCTATCGTCACCGTGCATGCCGAGACCGGCGAGCGCATCCTCTATGTCAGCCCGTCATTCCTCAAATCGATCGTCGGGCTGACGCCGCGCGAAAGCCAGAAAATCCTCGAAATCCTGTGGGAGCACGTCACGCGCCCCGAATACACGGTGCGCTTCAAGTGGAATGAGGGCGACATCGCATTCTGGGACAATCGCTCGACCGTACACCTCGCGCCCACCGACATTTTCGAGTCCGATTTCGACCGCCAGCTCTACCGGGTGACGCTGGTCGGCAAGCCGCTGGTCGGCGTCGATGGGCGGCCATCGAAATCGATCGAAGGTGTGCCGATCCTGTCGGCGGCGGAAGAGCTGAAGATGCTGGCGGCGGCGGAATAATCGAAAAGGAGACGAACCCATGAAGGGTTGGGTGATGCTCGTTACGGGTCCCGACGCGGACATCGACCAAAACCCGCGCAGGCGTATCGTTGCGGCTGTCGTCAATGATTCCGACGAAGCCTTCGCCATCGCCCGCGAGACAGTTCCCGGGGGCTTCCCGACATCCGTCGGCACACTGACGGAAGATGCCGTTGCTGATCTTGGACTGAAACCCGGGAAAGGCCGGGTGCTTGGGACCTTCTGAACTGCGGGCGGCTTATGCCGCAGGCCCCGACGAATACGAAGGGAGTCTGGAGCGCGTCATGAAAGAAAACAGCATCCGGCGCGCGGTGCGCGAAGGACGAGCGGCATTGGGCACCGGGCTCAAGGAGTTCGCCTCGCGCGGCGTTCCCTGGATCATCGAGGCGGCCGGCTTCGATTACTGCGCGATCGACCACGAACACGGCGCGTTCGACATGGAAACGATCGCCAACCTGGCGAGCTGGTTCCAGGCGACCAACGTCTCGCCCATCGTGCGCCTCCACAAATCGTTCGCGCATCTCATTCCCGGCATCCTCGACCAAGGCATCATGGGCATCCAGGTGTCCGAGGTGGAAACCGCCGAAGAGGCGCGCGCGATCGCCCGCCTCGCCAAGTATCCGCCGATCGGCAACCGCGGCATCTCCGGCCAGGGGCCGCACACCGGATACAAGAGTTACGGCCGCCGTCACGCGACCGAATACGCGCCGTGGGCCAACGAGAACATCATCCTGTTTCCGTCGATCGAGTCGCTCGAGGGCCTGGAGAATGTCGAGGCGATCGCTGCGGTCGAGGGCATCGACATGATCGCCTATGGGCATTCCGACCTGAGCGCGCAGCTCGGCGTTCACCTCGACCTCGAACACCCGAAGTTCAAGGCCGCGATAAAGCGGATCGCGGCGGCGTGCAACGCCCACGGCAAGCTCGCCCGGGGATCGGCCGAGACCGAGGCGCAGATCGAGGAATACTGGCAGCTCGGGTTCAAGGTGCTGAACCTGCCGGGGAACGATGTCAGCACGTATCTCGACGGGATGAAGGCGCGCGCCGCCCGCGCCCATGCGCGGTTGAAGTCGATCGGGGTGCCGACGCCATAAGGGGACGACAGACCCTGGATTGGCACGGCCGGTGGCCGCTACGTTCCCCGAAAGCCGAACGGCGACAATACCGCCGGTTGCCGGCGCGTAGCCCGTCGATTACGCTTGCGTAACATCATTTGCGCGATACCAGCCGAGGTCCCGATGTCCGACGAGCGAGAACTTCTCGAATACCGCTTTATGAACCTGCACGAGTTCGTCACCGTCGCGCGGCAGAACCTCAACCGCAACAACTGGGACTATCTGATCGGCGGCTCGGAGACCGAGACGACGCTGGCGCGCAACCGCATGGCGATCGACGCGATCGGCTTCCGCCCGCGGGTACTGCGCGACGTCAGCGACGTCGATTGCTCGAAGGAGCTGTGGGGCAAGAAGCTGCGCATCCCGGTGCTGTGCGCGCCGGTCGGCTCCTTGGAGAATTTCGAGCCGGGCGGCGGCGCCACCGTCGCCGCGGCGACCGCCGAGTTCGGCAACGGCATCATCCTGTCCTCGGTGTCGCACCCCGGTCTGGAGAAGACCGCCGAGGCGAGCGGCAACGGCTTCAAGATCTTCCAGCTTTACGTGCGCGGCGACGAGGCCTGGGTCGACGACCATGTCCGCCGGGCGATGGATTGCGGCTATGACGCTTTCGCCCTCACCGTCGACACCGACAGCTACTCGCGGCGCGAGCGCGACATCGCCAAGCGCCACGAGCGCCGCCGGGTGCGGCCGGGCGACGCGCGCATCTACCAGGCGCGCTTCAACTGGAAGGACATCGACCGCATCAAGCGGCTCTGCAAGATCCCGGTGATCCTCAAAGGCATCGCCACCCACGAGGATGCGACGATCGCCGTGGAGCACGGCGTCGATTGCGTCTACGTCTCGAACCATGGCGGTCGCCAGCTCGACCAGGGCGTCGGGTCGATGGACGTGCTGCCCGAGGTGGTCGAGGCGGTCGGCGGCCGCGCCAAGGTCATGATCGACGGTGGCTTCTACCGCGGCACCGACATCGTCAAGGCGCTGATCCTCGGCGCCGACGCGGTCGCCTGCGGCCGGCTTTACGTCTACGGCCTCGCCGCCGCCGGCCATGCCGGCGTGGTGCGGCTCTTCGAAATTATCGAGGACGAGATCCGCATCTGCCTGTCGCTGTTGGGCGTCACGAGCTACGCGCAGCTCGACAAATCCTATGTCCGGCCGACGCGCACACCGTTGGCACCGCACGTGCACAGCGTTTTCCCGCACCTCAACCTGCCAAAAGAGCATTATTAAAAGCGTTGACTTCGGGTTTAGAGTTTGCGTTAGCCGCTTAGAAGAACCGCTTGCTGGAGGGTCACATGCCAATTCCGACGCGCGTCCAGTTCCCCGCCGACATCGAGCCGCTGGTTCAGTTTATCGAAGACACGCCGCCGGCGGACATCATCGACGAGACGTTGCGGAAGCTGCGCGCCGGTGTGCCGACCGAGACGATGCTGACCGCATCGGCGCTGGCGGTGACCCGCTCCTCCGATCTGCCGCCGGGCCATCACGGCGGCCCGCTGCACCCGCTGGCCGGGCTCTACGCGCTGTCGAACCTGGTGTCGCGCCTGGAAGGCGAGGACAAGTTCATCCCGGTGGTGCAGCACGTCGCGCTGTCGAACAAGCATGTCAACGCGCCCGAGACGAGCCCCTATCAGCTGCTCGAATTCGCGCCGCTCAACTTCAAGGATTTCGAAGCGGCCAAGGCGGCGTTCCTGCTCGCCTGCAACCGCGGCGAATCGCTCAAGGCCGATCATATCTACCAGTGGATGTGGGACAACGTTCCGGCGATCGACGCCTTCGACCTGCTGATGAGCGTCGCCATCCCGAAGAACAACGTCGACGATCATTACTTCGTCTTCCCCGGCTATCTGTGGCGCTCGTTCGAGGCCGGCGTGCTCGACAAGCAGTACCTGAAGCTGTTGATGCGCCCCACGGTGCGCTATGCGGCGCGCTTCCCGATCGCCCCGGCGCAACCGGAACTCGACTCGCTGATCAAAGACATGAAGCTCATGGAGCGCGTCACCCGGCAGGAAACCGGCGACGATGAGACGATCGCGGTCGGCCGGCTCGGCAAGAACATCGGGCAGGTCGAGGAATTTGCCGAGATCCCGGTCATGATCGCCAGCGCGCTGGCGAAGGGCTTGTCGCTCAACGGCGCGGGCGAAGCGCTGTCGATCGGCGCGGCCGGGCTGTTCACCCGCTCGCTCGGCGGCAATCCGATGGATGTCCACCTGCACACCAGCGTCAATCTGCGGCGTTACCTGGTGGGGCTGCCGGGGCTGAACCTGCGCAGCAAGCTGTTGCTGCTGATGAACTGGCACCTGGGCCCCGAAATCCGCTCGACGCAGATGCGCATGGAGCCGCCCGGCTCGCAGCCCGACATGGCAGCGGTCAAGGCGCTGCCGCCGCGCAGCCAGGAGGCGCTGCTCGACGCCATCACCCACAGCATCTACACCCAGCCGCCGACCGACTGGTCGACCGTGACCAATCTCGGCCTGATGCGCGCGGTGCCGGAGGTCAAGCACACGATCGAGCTGGCGGTGCAATACGTCGAAAACCGCTACGATCCGGATGCGCTGATCGCTCGCCTCGCCGAGATTGTCTGCCACGACAATTTCACCGAGATGCACGCCTTCAAGCACCACAACGCGATCGTCGAGGAGTTCAACAACACCCGTGAGCCGTGGCGCTGGATGCATCTCGTCTCCGGCTGCCAGGCCGCGGCGATCTCGTTCGGCAAGAACATGGCGGTCTACGAGGAGTATCTCGACCTGCTCCACGCCGCCGAGTAGCGTTCCTCTAGGTGTCACGTAACACCCCGGAGCGACGCTCCGGGGTGTTTTCGTTTCGGCGTTCCCAATATCCGCTTCCTGGCGAAAGCCGAGACCCACTTCTTAGCTTTTCGAGCGGGCGCAAAAGTGGACCCTGGCTTGCGCCGGGGAGCGATCTTGATTGGGATTGCTTGAACCAAGCCCACGCACCCTCTACGACTCGATAAACACATCGCGGGAGGGCGCCATGAACATGGACTTCACCGGCAAGGTCGCGTTGATCACCGGGGGCGGCGGCGGGATCGGCCGCGCCACCGCGCTCGCCTTCGCCAAGGCCGGGGCCAAGGTCGTCGTCGTCGACCGCGACGCGGCGGCGGGCGAAGCGACCGCCGGCATCATCAGGCAGCAGGGCGGCGAAGCGAAGTTCGTCGCCGCCGACGTCACCAAGTCGGCTGACGTCGCGAAATACGTCAAGGAGACGCTCGACACTTACGGCCGCATCGACTGCTTCTTCAACAATGCCGGCATCGAGGGTGCGGTCGCGCCCACCGCGGATTACGACGAGGCGATGTTCGATCAGGTGCTCGGCGTCAACGTCAAGGGCGTGTTCCTCGGCCTGCGGCATGTGTTGCCGGTGCTCCTCAAGCAGAAATCGGGCGCCGT
>JASHUW010000354.1 GCA_030039815.1 Alphaproteobacteria bacterium | reverse complement strand
ATGGCGGCTCTTCAGATACGACGCGACCTCTTCCACCATGCGGATGTGCTTGGCCGCGTTGTCCAGCCGGTCATGGTTCAGCGCCAGCTCGTCGGTGAGGAACAGCCAGTTGCCGCAGCCGCGCCGCACCCGCGCGCCAAGATCGCCGGTCAGCAAATACGACGTCACCCGGTCGAACGTCACCAGCGGGGTTTCGAGCGGGTTGGCGTGCTGCAGGAAGTCGCCGACCGCGGTCGTGGTCGTGCCGTCGGCGGCCGCCGACCACGAGATGTCCTTGGCTGGCAGTTCGGCGTGCTTGAAGACCAGCGTGTACAGGCTTGCGGCAAGCCCGACCACCAGGATCGCCAGCAACGCCACGCCGGGCAGCATCGAGGGACGGATCCGCAACGGCAACGCCCCTATGGATGACCCCCGGGCGGGTGAAGCGGGCGGCGCAAGCGGATCGACCGGGATCGTCATCGCTTCGCCCTAGAATTGAAAATACAGGAAGGGCACGGTTTGGTGGCCCATCATTACCGCGATCGCGTAAAGAAAGAGCGCGATCGGCCACAGCGCTTCCCACCATTCGCCGGTGCTCTCGAAACGCGGGAAGAACCGTCCCTTCGCCGCGGGCCAGAACACCACGACCGTGGCGATCCCCATCCACAGCCAAAGCAGCGGCCGCATCACCAGCGCCATCTGGCCACTGATCGCAAACCCGTTGAGCCCGATCTGTCCCGACAGCATCGCCACCGTGCCGTCCCAGCTTGTCGCGCGGAACGGCGTCCACGCGAACAGCACGGTCAGCAATGTCAGCGGATAGGACAGCGCGCTCGGCCACCGCCATCTGCGCTGGTTCCACAACCGCGCGATCGCCAGCGCCACGCCGTGGATCGCGCCCCAGAGCAGGAACGACCAGCTCGCGCCGTGCCACAGCCCGCCGATTGCCATGGTCAGGAACAGATTGATATAGGTGCGGACGTCGCCGCGCCGGTTGCCGCCCATCGAGATGTAGAGATAGTCGCGCAGCCAGGTCGACAGGCTGATATGCCAGCGCCGCCAGAAATCCTGGATGGTCACCGCCAGATACGGGTCGCGGAAATTCTCCGGATACTTGAAGCCGAGCATCCGACCGAGGCCGATCGCCATCGCGCTGTAGCCGGCGAAGTCGAAAAAGATCTGGAACGCGAAGCAGATATTGCCGAGCCAGGCATCGACAAAGGTCGGGTGCGACAGGGCGAACGCCGCCTCCACCACCGGCGCCAGCGTGTCGGCGATCAGCACCTTGACCGCGAAGCCGATCATGAAGCGACGCGCGCCGATCGACATGTCCTCGAAGGTCAGCTGCCGCTCGATGAGCGCCTTGTCGACCCACGAATAACGGATGATCGGGCCGGCGATCAGATGCGGAAACATGTCGAGATAGGCGGCGAAGCTGACAAAGCTCGGCTCCGCCATGACCGTGCGGCGCCGCACGTCGATCAGGTACGAAACCGATTGCAGCACCGTGAACGACAGCGCGATGGGCAGGATCACGTTGGTCCAGGGGATCGGCCCCAGCGCCATCGTCTGCAGCGCGTCGTTTGTCGTGTGCACCAGCAGATTGGCGTATTTGAACCAGCCGAGGCAGCCGAGAATGACGACGATGCCGCCCGCCAGCGCCAGCCGCTGGCGCCCGTCCTCGCCGCGCTCCATGGCGCGCTCGATCTCGCGGCCGAGATACCAGGCGGCAAAGGTGATGCCGACGATCAGCAGCAGGAAGGCCGGCTTCCACCAGGCATAGAACATCCAGCTGCCGAGGCAGAGGGTCAGGTTCCGCGCGCTGCCGGGCGTCGCCAGGTAGGCGATGAAGAACAGCGGCAGGAACAGCGCGAGGAATTCGATCGAGGAGAAGACCATAGGGCGCCGCGCCGATAGCTAGGGCCGGAACGGCGCCTGCTCGTCGCGCGCGGCGACGATTTCGGGGCCCGCTTTGCCGGCGACGACAAAAATGCTGTAGCG
The DNA here is from genome assembly GCA_030039815.1 of Alphaproteobacteria bacterium. Lineage (GTDB taxonomy): Bacteria > Pseudomonadota > Alphaproteobacteria > ATCC43930 > CGMCC-115725 > DATARH01. The sequence continues at coordinate 2,547 of JASHUW010000354.1, read as the reverse complement.
GTCGCCGGCGTTGAGCTGGCCGAGCTTCGCCGGCACCGGTTGCGCCGGGTCGCCGCAGGCGACGGCCAGCGCGGCATTCACCGGGTTCACCAATCGCCGGCCGAGCGCGTCCGGCGCGATGTCGGCGATGACCGACTGGTGGTTGTCGCCGGCGACGAGCTGCGCCTTGGCGCAGTCCTTGTCGGCGTTGAACAGCGCGAGCGACGATTTCAGCGCGTTGAAATCGCTCGGCGTCTCGCGGAACGTGCTGACCGCGATCCCGTCGCCGTCGGCGGTCACCGCGACGGTGACGAACTCGTTGGCGGTGAGCGTCACGTTGATCGGCTTTGTCGCCCCGCCGAGCTGCGCCGATCCGGTCAGCGCCACGCCTGGCGTCACCGGATCGAACTCGCCGACGCGGTGCGCATCGTCCGCCGGGATCGCGATCTTGGCGGCCGGCGAGGTGACCGTGACCTCGCTCGGCGTCAGGTTCACAAAGCGCAGATAGGCGACACCGTTTGGCGGGCCGCTCGGATAAAGCCGCCCTTCCGCCGCGACGCCCGCGCGCGGCTGCACCGCGGTCAACGCCGCGAGCAGCGCGACGCCGCCGAGGACGCAGCGAACGGATCGCAGCACCGTCGTGCTCACGGCTTCTTCGCCAGCTGCATCTGCGGCACCATCTGGTCGAGCGCGGCGGCGATGTCGGCGCCCCAGGCCTTGTAGCCCGAGTTCGTCAGATGCTGCCCGTCAATGGTCGGCCACTCGTTGGGCTTCGAGAACTGCGTCGAGTCGATGAACCTGCATGGCGCGACCGCGGTCGACAGGAACTCGGCCATCTCTTTCACGCGGTCGAACGTCTTGTGATACGTGCTGCCTTCGCTGCCCCAGGGCGGCCCGACCCACACGCACGGGATGTTCTGCTCGGCGATGCGACCGGTCAGCGCATGCACCTGCTGATAGATCCAGCCCTGCGGGAAGGCCTTCTGGCCGTAGCCGGCCATCGTGTCGCCCATCTCGATGACGATCAGGTTCGGGTGGGACTTCGCGATCAGCTGATTGATCTGATAGGTCGGCGTGCTCGGCGCGCGATTGATCTCAGGCCCCGCCTTCCCGATGCGCTCGGCCTTGCCGCACGAGACCGTCGAGGGGTACACCCAATCGCCGGCATTGGCGCCGCACATGCCGTAACTGTCGACTTGCGCGCCCTGCGCCAGCAGATCGTCATGCAGCGTCGTGATCAGGTAGTCGCGGGTCACCATGTGGCTGTCGCCGATGACCAGTATCGTCAGCCCCGCCAGAAGCGCATTCATGTCCGACAATTCTCCTGAAACTCCACCCGGGTCGCGTTGAGGTAACGCATCCCCAAGCAGCGGTAAAGTAAGCGGCCCTCGCCTAACCTATGGTTAACTCCGGGCGTTTCCTTGTCGCGCGAAGGCCAACCAAAAATTCTCAAACAATCGCGCGCCATGGTCGGGGCTGCCGACATCGTCAGCGCCGCGACAGCAGCGCATGCGACAGCCGCACCGTGGCGTCGGCGATGTCGGCGCCCCAGATGCGGTAGCTGTCGGGGGTGAGATGCTCGCCATCGAACGTCGCCCATTGGCCGGGCTGCGAGAAGCGCAGCGAATCGACATAGCGGCAGGGATAGACGTTTTGCGACAGGTAGGCAGACAATTCCTCGACGCGGGCGAAGGTTTTGTTTGACGTTCCGCCTTCTGATCCCCAGGGCGGACCCACCCAGATGCACGGCAGGTGATGCGCCTCGATCGGCTTCATCATCTCCTGGATCTCGAAGGAGATCCAATCCGTGGGCAGCGTGGGCTGAACCCCGTATCCGGCCATATTGTCGCCGAGCTCGACAATCAGCAGGTTCGGATGATGCTCGTCGATCAGCTTTTCGAGCGACCAGGTCTTGACCTTGGGGCCGTTGTCGATGATCGGCTGGTCAGCGTTGTGCCGCTCCCCGCGACCGCAGGGCAGCTCGGTCTGCTTCACCCAGTCGTTCGGCTGCGAGCCGCAGACGCCATAGGAGTGGACGATCGCGCCCTGATTGACCAGGTCGTCCTGCAAGTAACTTAAAAGAAAATCTTTATTGGCCAAATGGCTGTCGCCAATAATCAAAATCACCAGTCCCGCGAGGGCGGCATTCACCACGGGCGTTCCTTTGGTTGCAGCGCACCGATGTCAGGCGAGCGCGGCAATCTTATGGCAGAAAAGCGCTTAAAAAGCCGTTAGACTGGACATCGACGTCGCAAGCCGCGGCCTTATGGCGCGGCCCGAAACCGCTCACTTCAGCTGGCCCTGCTGCCTCAAACCGACGACGGCATTGGCGATATCATCGCCCCAGGCGCGATATCCCGTCGCGGTCAAATGCTGACCATCGGTGGTCGGCCATTGGCGCGGGTTGGTCTCGAACCGCAGCGAATCGACATAGACGCAGGGCGCCACCGACTGCGACAGGAACTGCGACAGGTCGCGCACCCGGTCGTCGGCCTTGTGATAGGGCGAGTTGACGTCGCCATAGACCGGCCCGACCCAGACGCAGGAAGCGCCCGACGCGTGAATGCG
>JASHUW010000353.1 GCA_030039815.1 Alphaproteobacteria bacterium | reverse complement strand
GTGTTGTGCAGGTCGGGTACATTTCCATGGCGTGCGACCGCCCGGCCGAGCGCGTCGACCGCGACCGCCACATTCCCGGCCTGCAGCGCCAGAATCCCGGTCAGCTGCAGCGCATCGGCGTGGTTCGCATCGATCGCCAGGACCTGCTGGCAGAGCTCAAAGGCTTCGCGTCCGCGTCCAGCCTCGTAATGCCGAACCGCGGCGGCGAACCGTGCCCTGATATCAGCCGGCGGCGAAGGGTTCGGCGGTGCGCGAGGCGGCATCTCCGGAGGCGGAGCTATTCGTCCCGCCACACCGGCTTGCGTTTGGCGATAAAGGCGTCGATGCCTTCCTCGGCGTCGTGCGCCAGCATGTTTCTGGTCATCACCTCGCTGGTGTAGGCATAGGCGGCGGCGAGATCCATCTCGATCTGTCGGTAGAACGCGGTCTTGCCAAGCGCGATCGCCGCCATCGATTTGGCGGCGATCTTGTGCGCCAGCGCATCGGTCGCCTGGCGCAAGCCGGCGAGCGGCACGACCTGGTTGACGAGGCCAAGCGTCCGCGCGGTCGGTGCATCGATGAAATCGCCGGTCAGCAACATCTCCATCGCCGCCTTGCGCCCGATCGCGCGGCTCAGCGCCACCATCGGCGTCGAGCAGAACAGGCCGACATTGATCCCCGAGGTCGCGAAGGTCGCGTCCTCGCTCGCCACCGCGAGATCGCAGCTCGCCACCATCTGGCAGCCCGCGGCGGTGGCGATGCCGTGCACCTCGGCGATGACCGGCTTCGACAGGCGGACGATCTTCTGCATCATTTCGCTGCAGCGCTCGAAGATGCGGGCATAGGCCTCGCGGCTCGGGTCGCGGCGCATCTCCCTGAGATCGTGCCCGGGGCAGAACCCGACCCCCGAGCCGGCGATCACCACGACGCGCGTTTCCTTGTCGTCTTCGGCGCGCTCCAGCGCCGCGATGATCTCGGCCATCAACGCCATCGACAGCGCGTTGCGCGCCGCCGGCCGGTTCATCGTGAGGCGCAGCACGCCTTGCGTGTCGCGCTCTTCGAGCAGCAGGACGTCGTCGATCTTCTCGGCCAGGCTCATTGGTAGTTCCTCATGAGGCGCCCCTATTGATCCCTATTGATGCTGTCTGCCGGCGATCGGGGTTGGCGGGCTGCCGAGATCGGTCGGCTGGATGATCGGCACCGGGTTTGTCGGCTCGATCGGCTGCAGTTTCGGCAGCGGGACGGTCGTGGAGATGCCGAGCGGCCCCGCCACGCCGGGCGTCAGGCCGGAGCCCGGCGGCGTGCCCGTGCCTGGCATCCCCGGCATCGTCGCAGCCATCCCCGGCATTGTCGAGCTCATCCCGGGCGCCGCCGGCTCCGTACCCGCGGGATGCTTCCAGGGCGTCGCGGCCGGGTATGACGGCTCCGCCGGCCCGGTGGGCGCGAGGCCGCCCGTCTGTTGCTGCGGCACCGCGTGCGCTTGCGGCCTGGGTTTGGCCGGCGCCATCAGATCGGCCGTCAGCACGCCGAGGACCAGGAAGCCGGTCACGAACAAAAACGCCGCGATGATATAAGGCTTCATGCCGAGACCCGGCTCGTCGTGCTCGTCAAATCATATCATGCCGCGCGCCGCGGAGCATACGTTCCCATGCACGAGACGATCGAGGTAATATATTACCTCAAGCAAAACCCTATTGTTTTACAACCCGGATTAGCTTAAACGAACGCCTCCGCGGCGCCGGCAGCCGCGCGCAGACAGGCCCGATCGCGATGAAAACCTTTTCCGCCAAACCCTCCGACATCGACAAGAAATGGGTGCTGATCGACGCCGACGGGCTGGTGCTCGGCCGGCTCGCCTCGATCATCGCGATGCGCCTCAGGGGCAAGCACAAGCCCAGCTACACCCCGCACATGGATTGCGGCGACAACATCGTCGTCGTCAACGCGGAGAAGGTGCAGCTCACCGGCAACAAGCGCGCGCAAAGCATCTTCTACTGGCACACCGGCTATCCCGGCGGCATCAAGGGGCGCAGCAAGGGCGCGATCCTCGACGGCAAGCATCCCGAGCGGGTCATCGAGAAGGCGGTCGAGCGCATGGTGCCGCGCGGGCCGCTCGGCCGCAAGGTCATGGGCAACCTGCGGGTCTATGCCGGCCCCGAGCATCCGCACGCCGCGCAATCGCCCGAGACGCTCGATATCGCCGGCATGAACCGCAAGAATGTGAGGGCCTAGAGCATGGCCGACGAAACCGAAGACCAGAACCAGACCCCGGAACAGCCGGCCCGCCCGCCGCGCGCGTCGCAGACCTTTCAGGGCCTCGGCAGCCTGCGCCAGGCGATCGGCGCGGCGCAGCGCCAGACCGCGGCGCCGGCGGCGCCGGTCATCCCGGTCACCGTGCCGACCGACATCCAGCCCAAGCTCGACGCGCAGGGCCGCGCCTACGCCACCGGGAAGCGCAAGAACGCGGTCGCCCGCGTCTGGATCCGCCCGGGCAACGGCAAGATCGAGGTCAACGGCCGCGACAGCCCGGTGTATTTCGCCCGGCCGGTGCTGCGCATGCTGATCAACCAGCCGTTCGTGACCTGCGACCGGCTCGGCCAGTTCGACGTGTGGTGCACGGTGACCGGCGGCGGGCTCTCCGGCCAGGCCGGCGCGGTGCGCCACGGCATCAGCCGCGCCCTCACCTTCTACGAGCCCGGGCTGCGCCCGGTGCTGAAGCAGGGCGGCTTCCTCACCCGCGACAGCCGCGTCGTCGAGCGCAAGAAATACGGCAAGGCCAAAGCCCGCCGCAGCTTCCAGTTCTCGAAGAGATAGTTTCGCGACACGTCGCGAAACTAGCGTCCCGTGAGCCGTCAGCCCACGGACTTGATCCGTGGGGAAAGCCGGGACCCACGGTCTCGCTCAGCCGGGGTCGAAGCTGGCGCGGCGCATGATTTCCTCCAACTCCGGCACTTCCCTCAGTCGCAGGCGGCGCGCGGTGCCGAGAGCGTCTCGGAGCAGAATCTCCGCTTCCTGCCGGTCCCCCTGGCGGTCGCGCTGGAGCAGGAGGAGGCCGATATTCCATTTCGCGACTGACGCCTCACGCGCGTCGCCGAGGCGCTCCAAGACCGGCAATTGCTCCTCGCGGCGGATGCGCAACACGCCGTCGAGGTCGCCGCGCATCTGCATGATGTCGGCAATCTGACCCTTGGTCACCGCCGCCGCGCGCGCGTCGCCAAGGCGCTCATAGACCGGCAATTCCTCCTCGCGGCGGATGCGCAAGGCGCCGTCGAGATCGCCGCGCCTCTGCATGATGTCGGCAATCCGACCCTTGGTCACCGCCGCCTCGCGCGCGGCGCCAAGCCGCGCGAAAGCCGGCGCAACCTCTTTCTCAAAAACATTCAGCGCGCCGTCGAGATCGCCGCGCATCTCCATGATGTCGGCGATCTGGCCCTTGGTCACCGCCGCCTCGCGCGCGTCGCCGAGGCGCTCATAGACCGGCAATTGCTCCTCGCGGATGCGCAACGCG
>JASHUW010000352.1 GCA_030039815.1 Alphaproteobacteria bacterium | reverse complement strand
CGACCCCAACCCGATGAATTTCTCGTCGGCGCTGCGCGCGGTGCGCAACGCGCTCGCCACCCAGCCCGATGTCTATGTCGTCAACGAGGGCGCCAACACCTTGGATTTCGGCCGCAACATCATCGACATGGACAAGCCGCGCCACCGCCTCGACAGCGGCACCTGGGGGGTCATGGGGATCGGCATGGGCTACGCGGTCGCCGCCGCCGCGGTGACCGGCAAGCCGGTGGTCGCGATCGAGGGCGACAGCGCTTTTGGCTTTAGCGGCATGGAGATCGAGACGATCTGCCGCTACGACCTCCCCGTGACCACGATCATCTTCAACAATAACGGCGTCTACCGCGGCGACCCCGAAGGCATGCCCTATACGCCGACGGGCCTTTTGCGCGACGCGCGCTACGAGAAGATGATCGAGGCGTTCGGCGGGCGCGGCTATCACTGCACCGATACGCCGAGCCTCACCAACGCGGTGACCGAGGCGCTCGCCTCGGGCAAGCCGGCGCTGATCAACGCCGTGATCGACCCGACCGCCGGCACCGAGAGCGGCCACATCCAGAGCCTCAACCCGAAGAGCGCCGCCGCCCAGAAGAAGTGAGGTCCCGCAATGTCCGATGCCGACAGCTAGGATTGCCCAGGCAGCCGACCTCAGTCGATTGCTCGACCTCTTTTCTGCGCTCGCCGCAAGGTCCGAGGTGAGCGCAATCGCCGAGCCGCGTCAGCGTGCCGAGCGCATATGGGCTGAAATCTTGGCACGCAATGGCGTGACGGTTTTTGTTACGGACGCAGGCGACCGGATCGCCGCAACCTGCATGCTCATTACCGCGCCCAACCTTTTGCGTGGTGGCCGCGGTCACGGTTTTCTCGAAAACGTCGTCACCGACCCGGAGTTTCGCGATCTGGGATATGGGCGCGCCGTTGTTCAAGCGGCGTTGTCCAAGGCGTGGGCGGACGACTGTTTTCACGTCCTGCTGCAGAGCGGCCGGGCAGACCCGCGCGTTCATCGCTTCTACGAGAGTCTCGGTTTTGAGCCGGGCATTCGGACCGCTTACGTGGCGCGCAGACCGACATAGCTGTGGAGAGTCCGATGATCCGCGAACCGATCTACCACGCGACGCCGCTCAAGGATTTACGCCCGACGCAAATCACCGTCGGCATGCGCGAGGTCGAGGAAAAGCGCCGCCGCTGGCGCGAGAAGCACGGCGAGAAGGCGGGCGAATTCCTCGCCAGCCATATGATCCCGGTGGTGCTCGGACCTGAGGCACGGCCGTACGTGACCGACCATCACCACCTCGCCCGTGCGCTGCACGACGAAGGGGTAAAATCGGTCACCACGACGGTCGTGCTCGATCTCAGCCGTCTTGAACCCAATTCATTCTGGTTCGTGCTCGACAATCGCGGGCTGATGCATCCCTTCGACGAAAAGGGCGAGCGGCGGCACTATCGCGCGATACCGGACGCCATCGGAGACCTGGTCGACGATCCCTACCGCTCGCTCGCCGGCGAATTGCGCCGCGTCGGCGGGTTCGCCAAGGACACCACGCCATTCAGCGAGTTCTTGTGGGCGGATTTTCTCCGCCGCCGCATCGACCGCGACCAGATCGACAAACATTTCAAGCGCGCGCTCGATGAGGCGCTGAAGCAGGCGAAGAGCGCCGAGGCGGACTACCTGCCCGGCTGGTGCGGCCCGATCGAGGAATAGCTGCCGCGCCAAGCTCGGCGATTGATGGCGAGGCCGGGCCAGGGCTAACCTTCCTGCCAGACCATCCGGGAGGGAACCCATGACCACCTTCGTCGCCGGCGGCACCGGCTTTATCGGCCGGCGCCTGATACCGCTTCTCGTCCAGCGCGGCGAGGAGGTCGTCGTCATGGACATCAACCCGCAGACCGCCGACTACTCGGCCTATGGCAAGCAGGTGCGGGTGGTGCGCGGCGATGTCAGCCAGTTCGACGATTTCCTCGGCCGCATCGTCGAAGCCAAGCCCGACCGCGTCGTCAACCTCGCCTATTACATCGGCAGCGACCTGCCGCCGCGCGTCGCCTTCAAGCTCAACGTGCTCGGCATGGACAATTGCTTCGAGGCGGCGCGGCTCGCCGGCGTCAACCGCGTCGTCTACGCCAGCTCGGTCGCGGTGTCGGGCGAGCAGTCGCATTACGGCGAGCGCATGGTCGACGAGACCGACTTCAAGCACGGCCATGTGCAGTACGCGATGCACAAGATCTTCAACGAATGGCAGGCACAGGACTACCGCGAAAAACACGGGATGGAGATCACCACGATCCGCCCGGCCAATGTGACCGGCCCGGACAAGATTTTCGGCTCGGTCGACCACGTGTTCATCGTCACCAAGCCGGCGCGCGGCGAGCCGGTCAACATGCCCTACAAAGACGCGATGCGCGCCCCCGTCCATGTCGACGAGATCGCCGAGATCTTCGCCCGCGTGACGATGAAGGACAAACCCGAGCACGCCATCTACAACACCGGCGGCCAGACCATCAGCCTCGGCGAGATCGCCGACATCGTACGCGAGTTCATTCCCGACGCTCGGATCACTTTCGACCACGAGAGCGGCGGCCGCGAGCGCTCGGGCAATTTCCTCATCGACAACAGCCGGGTCGTTCAGGAGTTCGGCATCCAGTTCCGCCCCTACCGCGAGCGGGTGCTGCAGATCATCAACGACGTCCGCAAGGAACGGGGCCTGCCGCCGCTCGCCGATCGCTGAGCGGGCCGGTCAGCGCCGGAACAGCGCCTCGGCGCCGCCGCGATGCTTGCGCTTCTCGGCGATCTCGGCTTCGGCGCGGGCGATCTCGCCCTTCAGCCCGGCGATGTATTCTTCGAGTTCGGCGATGCCGAGCAGCGTCAGGTCCTTCGGCGGCGCCGGTTTCTTGCCCGGCGTCAGGTCTTCTTCGTCCATCTTGGCCTCTCCGTCCGCAGCTTGCCGCTTTCATCGGCAGCCGCAGCTCATTATATCAATCGCATGACGCGCGGCCCCACAAGGAAGCGCGCCCGCCCGCCAGGCTCTAGTTCAGGACTTTACCATGCGCGCACCCTTGATGCCGAAAGCGACCGCCGTGTGGCTGGTCGAGAACACGTCGCTGACCTTCGATCAGATCGCCGATTTCTGTGGTCTCCACCCGCTCGAAGTACAGGCGATCGCCGACGGCGAGGTCGCCGTCCAGATGCTGGGTCTCGACCCCATCGCCAACGGCCAAACGACGGCGGCTGAGATCGAACGCTGCCAGGCCGACCCCGATGCGCGGCTGGTGCTGTCGGCGAGCGCGATCCCGCCGCAATACGTCCGCCACAAGGGGCCGCGCTACACGCCCATCGCCAAACGGCAGGACAAGCCCGATGCAATCTTCTATCTGCTGCGCAACCATCCAGAGCTGTCAGACGCGCAGATCTGCAAGCTGGTCGGCACCACCAAGCCGACGATCAACGCGGTGCGCGATCGCACCCACTGGAACAGCACCAATATCAAGGCGCGGCATCCGGTGAGCCTCGGCCTGTGCACCTTGGAAGAGCTCGACCAGGCGGTGACCCGCGCGACGCGCGGCAAAAAATCGCTGGCTGACATCGAGGCCGAGATCGCCGCGCGCGCCGCCGAGGAGGAAGACGTCGAGGCCTAGTTTTCACCGTTCTTCCGGGCGGTGCAGCGCTGAACCCGAAGCCCATGAACACCGTCGCTTGCCAAACTCGCGGCAGGTTCGTAATGCCTTTCCCAGGTTCGTGTTCATGGGTTCCGGGCTCGACCCCGCGGATCGCCCCGTAAGGATATTGAGGAGGCTGCGATGCCGAGCCTGATCCTTGTCGGCGACGTCAACCTGATGAACCTCGACGATCCGGCGGTCCCGTTCCGCCGCTTGGGCGA
>JASHUW010000351.1 GCA_030039815.1 Alphaproteobacteria bacterium | reverse complement strand
GGTTGGGAACGGATTGACGGCGCTGCATCCCGAAAGGACCGCGGCAAACAGCAGTACCGGTAAACGCCGAGGCCTCATCCGGCTAAGGCGCGCTCGGCGAAGCGGGCGCATTCCATCAGCCGGGCGTCGTCGCCGATCCGGCCGACAAGCTGGATGCCCACCGGCAAGCCGTGCGGCCCCCTGCCCGCCGGGATCGTCACTGCCGGGGTGCCGAGCAGCGTCCATGTCCGGTTGAACACTGGGTTGCCGGTATAGGCGTGCCCCTCAGGCGCTTCGCCCGGCGCCGCCGGTACGACGACCGCCGCGCAGTCGCCGAAGAAAGCGGCGAGACGAAGACGGGCCGTCAGCGCCGTGGCGACCGCAGCGTCATAGGTCTCGGCCCCGATCGTCATGCCGTGATCGAAAAGCTGCGCCAGGCGTGGCGAAATCAGGTCCGGGTGGCGAAGGCGTTCGTCGGCCAGCAGGCGCGTCATCTCGTAGCTCATGATGGTGTCCTGCGCCGCGACCAGCCCGCGCTGTTCGTCGGGCACCGGAATGTCGTCGATGCGCGCGCCGGCATCGAGCAGCGCGGCGCGCGCCCGGTCGAGCGCCGCGACGGTCGCCGGCTCGGCCTCGTCCCACATCGCCGTGCGGCAAAACCCGAGCCGCGGCGGCAGCCCCGCGCTGTCGGCGATGTCACGCAGTGCCCGGCGGTCGGTCAGCACGCCGATGAAAAACGCGGCGTCCTCGACATTGCGCGCCATCACCCCGACCGTGTCGAGGCTGTCGGCAAGCGCCTTGACCCCGGCTCGGGGGACGAGTCCGAAGCTCGGCTTGTAACCGACCACGCCGCAATACGACGCCGGCCGCAAGATCGAGCCGGCGGTCTGCGTGCCGAAGGCGAGCGGCGCCATGCCGGCGCCGACCGCCGCCGCCGAGCCGCTCGACGAGCCGCCGGGCGTATGCGCCTTGTTGTGCGGATTGGTCGTCTTGCCGGGTGTGAAATAGGCAAATTCGGTCGTTACCGTCTTGCCGAGCACGATCGCGCCCGCCGCCCGCGCCAAGGCGACGCACGCGGCGTCAGCGACCGGGCGATGGCTCGCGTAGATCGGCGAGCCATACCCGGTCGGCAGGTCGAACGTGTCGATCACGTCCTTCACCGCGAGCGGGATGCCGTGCAACGGGCCGCGCGGCGGCTCGTTGTCGGCGCGGCGCGCAGCCGCCATCACGAGGTCGCGGTCGAATTGTTGCCAGGCGCCGACCTCCGCCTCGCGGGCGCCGATTCGCTCCAGCCAAGCCGCGACATATTCCACGACGCCGAGCCGCTTGGCGGCGATCTCGCGCGCCGCCGCGCGCACCCCGAGCGCCATCGGGTGAGGCGAATTTGCTTCGGGCATCGGTCTCTCCTCTGCGCCGGATTCGCGCGGAACCTAACCCGCCGACGATGCTTGCGGGAAGAGAGATGGTGCTATGCGGGGATGCCTAGGCGCTTGCCGAACCAGGCCACCGCCGGCAGTGTGCCACCATGACGCACGACCCGAACCACCACGACGATGACGGCGGCGGACGCCGCGCGGCGCTGATCGGGCTGATGGTCTGCGCGGTCCTGGTCGTCGTCGCCTACTACCTCATGAACTCGCTGCACAACGAAAGCCAGCTCGAAGACTGCCTGGCTAGCCACCGCACCAACTGTGTGCCGCTCGATATCCCGACGCACAAATAGGCGCGCCAGTGCGCAATACCCATGATCGCATCGGGGGCGACATCCGGCGGCTTCGCCCTTATATATGCTGCAACGTATCGCCTACGACGTTGCTGACGTTGGTATGATCGACCCGTTTGGACGCCACATATCCTATCTGCGCGTATCGGTGACCGACCGCTGCGACTTCCGCTGCGTCTATTGCATGGCGGAAGAGATGACCTTTTTGCCGAAGCGCGAATTGTTGACCCTGGAAGAGCTCGACCGGGTGTGCAGCGCTTTCGTGCGGCTGGGCGTCAAGAAGCTGCGTCTGACCGGTGGCGAGCCGCTGGTGCGCCGCAATATCATGAGCCTCTTCCGCTCGCTCGGCCGGCATCTGAACAGCGGCGCGCTCGACGAGCTGACCTTGACCACCAACGGCAGCCAGCTCGCGCGCCACGCCGAGGAGCTGCGTTCCTGCGGGGTCAAGCGCGTCAACGTCTCGCTCGACACGCTCGACCCGGCGAAATTCACCGAGATCACCCGGCGTGGCCGGCTCGATCAGGTGATGGCGGGGCTCGACGCCGCGAAGCGCGTCGGGCTCAAGGTGAAGATCAACGCGGTCGCGTTGCGCGGCATCAACGAGAACGAGATCGACGACCTCGTCCAATGGTGCGGCGACCAAGGCTTCGATCTCGTGCTGATCGAGGTCATGCCGATGGGCGATATCGGCGGCGAGAACCGGCTCGAGCAATACCTGCCGCTATCGCTGGTGCGGGCGCGGCTGGAGCGGCGCTGGACGCTCGACGACAGCGACTACCGCAGCGGCGGCCCGGCGCGCTACGCGACGGTGCGCGAGACCGGCGGAAGGCTCGGCTTCATCACCCCGCTCACCCATAATTTCTGCGAAAGCTGCAACCGCGTGCGGCTCACCTGCACCGGTACGCTCTATATGTGCCTCGGTCAGGAAGACGCGGCCGATCTGCGCACCCCGGTGCGCCAGTCGGAAAGCGACGAGCCGCTCGAACGGGCGATCCACGAGGCGATCTCGCGCAAGCCCAAGGGGCATGATTTCATCATCGATCGTCGCCACCAGCGGCCGGCCGTCGCCCGCCACATGAGCGTGACCGGCGGGTGAGCTCGCCGCGCGTCGCCTTCGTCGCCTCCGACGCCGAGGCGGCGCAGCAAGCCCTCGTCGACCTGAGCCGATCGTACGGCGCCGTCGACCCGGCCGAAGCCGACATCGTCGTTTCGCTGGGCGGCGATGGGTTCATGCTCGAAACGTTGCACCGCTTTGTCGGCAAGGGCGTGCCGATCTTCGGCATGCATCGCGGCAGCGTCGGGTTCCTGATGAACCCCTACCAGCTCGAAGGCCTGCCGGAACGCCTCGAAACCGCGCAGCGGGTGACGCTCTATCCGCTCGAGATGAGAGCGACGGAGGAAGACGGCACGGAGCAGCGCGCGCTCGCGTTCAACGAAGTGTCGCTGCTGCGCGAGACGCGCCAGGCGGCGAAGCTCAAGATCAGCGTCGACGGCGTGGTGCGGCTCGAAGAGCTGATGGCCGATGGCATCCTGCTGGCGACCCCGGTCGGCAGCACCGCCTACAACCTCGCGGCGCACGGGCCGATCATCCCGCTCGATGCCGAAATCCTCGCGCTGACGCCGATCAGCGCCTTCCGCCCGCGGCGTTGGCGCGGCGCGCTGCTCCGCCACGGCGCGCAGGTGCGCATCGACGCGCTCGAAACCGAGAAGCGCCCGGTCAGCGCCGTCGCCGACTTCACCGAGGTGCGCGACGTCACCGCTGTCGAGATTGTGGAAAAGCGCGACGTCGCGATGACGCTGCTGTTCGACCGCGACGCCAACCTTCAGGAACGCGTGTTCAAGGAGCAGTTCCTGACCTAAGCGCCACCCTCAGTCCCGGTTGCTGAAAATCCCGCCGAGGATCGAGCCGGCCACGCCACCGACGATGCCCGTCTCGATCGTCTGAGCCGTTGGGGCGGGTGCGGGCTGCTGCGCCAGGTAGGGCTGCAGCGCATGCGCGAAGCCCGGCATGGTCAGCGACTGCAGCCACACCTTGCCCGGCCCGGTGAGCCGGGCGATGAAGAGGCCGTCGCCGCCAAACAGCGCGTTCTTGATGCCGCGCATCATGACGATATCAAACGTCACCGCGGCGTCGAACATGCCGATATGGCCGGGATGCACCTGGATCGACTCGCCGGGCTGCAGATCATAGGTCACGATCTCGCCGCCCAGCTCGACCCACGCCGTGCACGACCCCGACAGGCGCTGCAGCAGGAACCCCTCGCCGCCGAACAGCCCCGAGCCGAGCGAGCGCTGGAACCCGGTCGACAGCTCCACCCCTTGTGTCGCGCAGACGAAGCCGTGGCGGTGGATCATGTAGGATTGGCCGGGCTGCACCGGAACCTCGAAGATCGTCCCCGGCAGCTTGGCGGCAAAGGCGACGACACCGTTGCCGCCTTCGGCGCTGTACTCAGTCATGAACAGTCCACCACCGCTCAGCGCGCGGCCGAGCGCACCGAGAAAGCTGCGCGCGCCCGCGGTCTGCGTCGTGGTGTTGAGCCGCACGTTGTCGGTCATCCACGAGAACTCGCCCGGCTCGGCGACGATGACGTCGCCCTGTTCGAGGCCGATCTCCAGCACCGGCATCGTCGTTCCGGTGATCTTCGAGCGCATCGGATTGTCCCCTATTCCCGTTGGCTTCTAGTCGAGTTTCAGGGGCTGGCCCCCCAGATCCTCCGCACGCTCGACCTTGATCAGCACCGCATAGCCCTTCTTGTCGGGGTCGCGATCCTTCTCGGGCTGGACGAGGCGCCGCCAGACTTCCTCGTATACGGGTCCCGAGCGGTAAATGGTTGCAGTCCCGTAGAACCGGGCGATGCCGCCCAGCGGCAGGACGCCCTCCTCGCGCAGCGATGGCTTGCGGAAATAGATCATCAGCTTGCTGCTGTCCTGCATCGCCGCGGCCGAGCTGCCCCGCCCGCGCTCCCACAAGCCGATATGCTCGTCGTCGTAGACCATCGTGCCGCCGCGCGGGGTGATCTGCGCGAAACCGTCGGGCAGCACCGAGCCGAGCAGGCAGACATTGGCCGGGAACGCGGTGTTGATGTGCTCCTGCAGGACTTTCGGAATTTTCGCCATTGTTTTGAGCCTCCCCTGAAAATCACGCCACCTGATCGAGCGTCGACGCCACGTCGCGCGTCGTCACGCGGCGCAGGTCGCGCACCCGCGTCTCGTCGAAGCCACGGCCACGATGCATCGTCGCGCGGTTGTCCCAGATCACCAGCTCGCCCTGCTGCCAGTCG
>JASHUW010000350.1 GCA_030039815.1 Alphaproteobacteria bacterium | reverse complement strand
CAGTGCGCGATCGGCGCGTACACGAACACCGCCCACAGCCCGATGAACCAGATCAGCGCCGAAAACTTCATACGGTCCGCCACCGCGCCGCAGATCAGCGCCGGGGTGATGATCGCGAATGTCATCTGGAAGCACATGTAGACCGATTCGGGAATGGTCTTGGCGAGATCGTTCACCGAATCGAGGCTCATGCCCATCAGCAGGAAGCGGCTCATCCCGCCGACATAGGGGCTGCCGGTGGTGAAGGCCATGCTGTAGGTGCACACGGTCCATAGCACCGTCACCAGGCATGTCACCATGAAGCTTTGCATGACGGTGGCGAGGACGTTCTTCTTGCGCACCATGCCGCCGTAGAACAGCGCCAGGCCGGGGATCGTCATCATCAGGACGAGCGCCACCGAGGTGAGCATCCAGGCGGTGTCGCCGCTGTCGAATTTCGGCGCGGCGGCCGGCTGCTGCGCTAGCGCGGCTGCTGCGCTAGCGCCGAGCAGCGCCGCGGCGAGCGCCAGGCGATGTCCGATCCGGCAGGCAAATCTCATTTCGGTCCCCCGCTGACAGAAATCGGGGGTGCTTCCCGGCTCACCGGCAAGCACCCCCGCACGCTTACGCTACGCGTCCTTCAAGACGGCCTTACTCGGCGACGGCCGGCTCTTCGCCGTCACCGAAATTGTAGGCGGTCTCGCCATGCACCGCGTCGTCGCCGACCCGCAGCGTCGTCTCGTCCATCCGCAGTGAGACGAAGACCGAGATGACCTTGAGGATGATGAAGGTGGCGACGACGTTGTAGACGATGATAAACAACGCCGCGTAGAGCTGCATCAGCAGCTGGTTGCCGCTGTCGCCATAGAGCAGGCCGGTAACACTCATGCCCGGCGCCTGCTTGTCGCCGTCCGGGGCCAGGTAGAGCAGCATGTCGCCGCAGCCGAAGACGCCGACCAGGAGGCCGCCGAGCAGCCCGGCGACGCCGTGCGTCGAGAGCACCGACAGCGTGTCGTCGACCTTCTTGAAGAGGGCCGAGGTCTGCACCTTGTTCATCATGATCCACGGGATGATGCCGGTACACACGCCGATCGCCATCGCGCCCCAGCCGTTGACATAGCCGGCGCCCGGGGTGATCCCAACCAGGCCGGCGATCATCCCGTTGATCGCACCGACCACCGACGGCTTGCCATAGGCGAACGAGTCCATGATCGTCCACACCAGCAGCGACACGCAGGTGCACAGATTGGTGTTGAGAATCGCGGCCGACGCGTCGGCGTTGGCGAAGTACGGGTCACCGCCGTTGAAGCCGTTCCAACCCAGCCACAGAATGCCGGCGCCGACCAGCGCCATTAAGAGGCTATTGGGCGGGAAATGGTCGCGATCCTGCTGGATGCGCGGCCCGATCACCCATGCCGCGACAAAGCCTGACGTGCCCGCGGCAAGGTGGATGACGTAACCGCCGGAGAAATCCGCCGCGCCCATCGAAGCGAGCCAGCCGCCGCCCCAGATGCTGAAACACCCGACGGTGTAGACGAAGGTCATCCACAACGGCACGAAGATGATCCACGCCTTGAAGCTCATCCGGCCGATCAGCGAACCGGCGAGGATGATCACGGTGATCGCGGCGAAGACGAACTGGAAGAACACCAGCGTCGCCATCGGGAACGCGAAAGGCGGCATACCCGCGGAGTCGCCGCTGGTGGCGATCGACGGGATGTTTGCCTGGCTGAGCAGGAAGTCGGCGCCAAGCACCGGCTTCGGGACGCCGAGCACGGCAAGGAAACCGAACCACTGATCGCCGAAGGCCATATTGTAGGCCCACAGCACCCACACGACCATCACCGCGGCAAAGGCGTACATCGCCATGAACGCGGAATTGATCGCCCATTTCTTTTTGACGATGCCGCCGTACAGGACCACCAGTCCGGGAATACTCTGCAGCCCGACAAATGTGGCGGCCGCCATTTGCCAGGCGTTTGAACCAGTGTCTAACCATTTTGGCGATGCGACTAGCATTCTCCACCTCGTCGTGTTTAATCCCGACCCTTATGCCGAAGACCCCCGCTGAGAGCCGGATTCGACAAGCGCGCCGTTCAAAATCAGCGCGAGGCAAAAACCGTGCCTATTTGCCGGGCACGCCCAACTGAAAGGCGAAAATACTGATAATGTTGGCAACTTTTTTTCGAGCGGGGCATCCGGCGCGGATTGCCGCGCGCCTGGTTCTGGCCCTTGCCGGAAGCCAGATCGCGATGACCAGCGGGGCCGCCGCGGAAAGCGGATTGTTGCACTTGCGCTGCGTCAACGCGGTCGGCGGGGCAAACTGGCCGATTGTCATCGACCTCGACCACAGCCAGGTCGATTCCCGGCCGGCAACGGTCAGCCAAGGCTGGATCAAGTGGGAGGATGACAAAGGCGGCATCTATGAACTCGAGCGCGCGACCGGCAAGCTGCAACTGCGCGGCGCGTCGAGCACCGGCGGCTATTTTCTGCACTACGAATGCCACCCGGAATGAACGGCTTGGCGTTTCAATGGCGTGCCGTGTTGGTGAACGAACGGGGCGGCGAGCGCGGCCAGCCGAGGAATATAAGTGTCATATAAATTGCCTAAATAATAGGCAGATAGTTGGCGCGTTCCTAGCCATGGCAAATTCTCACTGAATTGGCGAAGCTCGGGTGATGGGAGAAGAGGGCAGCTGAACATGGCGACGGCCGAGGCCGGGGTGAAGGCAAGCGTCGGATTTGCCTCCAAAACCGGGCCGCGCAGGGACAACCAGGATTTTGCCGGGGCGCTAATGGGCTGGGAGTTGCCCGAGCCGCGGCAGGAGGTGGTGGCCGCGATCGCGGACGGCATCGGCGGCGCGAAGGGCGGGCGGATCGCCGCGGAAACCGCGGTGCGCGGCTTCCTCGACGGGTTTTGCGACCTGCCGCAGACCATGGAGGTGCAGCGTGCCGGCGCGCGCATCGTCAGCTCGCTGAACGGCTGGATCAATTCGATGGGCCGGCAGGATCCCGGGCTCACGGGGCTGGGGTGCACCCTGACGGTGCTGGTGCTGCGGGGCCGCGTCGCGCATATCCTCCATGTCGGCGATACGCGGGCCTATCGGCTGAGCGGCGACCGCCTGACCTGCCTGACGACCGACCATGTTCACGAGACCGGCTCGGGCCGTTCGCATACGCTGCTGCGCGCGCTCGGGGTCGAGACCGAAGTGCGGCTCGATTACGCGACACAGCCGGTGGCGCCGCATGACCGGTTCCTCTTATGCAGCGACGGCGTCCACGGTTTCCTGAGCGAGCCGACGATCTGCGATATCCTGCGCGACCGCTCGGCGCCGCAGGACACCGCGAACGCGCTGG
>JASHUW010000349.1 GCA_030039815.1 Alphaproteobacteria bacterium | reverse complement strand
CCGCAGAGCGCGATGATTTTCCAAGCGCCGGGTTTTCGGCGCTACGCCCCAGGTCTGCTCCGGCTATAAATGCGAAAGCCAAAGTGGAGATGACATCGTGGAGAGATGATGTCGCCGACGTTGACCACTTAAAGATATCTTTATATGTTCAAGTCATTTCGCGCCCGCCGCGCCACAGGAGACAAGCCGCATGCCTGAGTTCACCGATTACAAGGTCGCCGACATCGCCCTCGCCGATTGGGGACGGCGCGAGATTGCGATCGCCGAGACCGAGATGCCGGGACTCATGGCGCTGCGCGACGAATTCGGCAAGTCGCAGCCGCTGAAGGGGGCGCGCATTGTCGGCTGCCTGCACATGACCATCCAGACCGCGGTGCTGATCGAGACGCTGGTGCATCTTGGCGCGAGCGTACGCTGGAGCTCATGCAACATCTTCTCAACCCAGGACCACGCGGCCTCGGCGATCGCGGCGCGCGGCATCCCGGTCTTCGCCTGGAAGGGCGAGACCGAGGAGGAATACGAGTGGTGCATCGCGCAGACGCTCACCGGGCCCGATGGCTGGAAGCCGAACATGGTGCTCGATGACGGCGGCGACGCGACCAAGATCATCCACGATTCGCACCCCGAGCTCTTGAAGGACATTCGCGGCATCTCCGAGGAGACGACGACCGGGGTCCACCGGCTCTACGAGATGATGCGGTCGGGTGCGCTGAAGGTGCCGGCGTTCAACGTCAACGACAGCGTCACCAAGTCGAAATTCGACAATCTGTATGGCGTGCGCGAAAGCCTCGTCGACGGCATCAAGCGTGCCACCGACGTGATGCTGGCGGGCAAGATCGCGGTCGTCTGCGGCTTTGGCGATGTCGGCAAGGGCTCGGCGGCGAGCCTCAGGAGCCAAGGCGCGCGCGTCATGGTCACCGAGATCGACCCGATCTGCGCGCTGCAGGCGGCGATGGAAGGCTATCAGGTCGTGACGATGGAAGAGGCCGCGCCGATCGGCGACATCTTCGTCACCGCGACCGGCAATATCGACGTGATCACCCTCGACCACATGCGGCAGATGCACGACCGGGCGATCGTGTGCAACATCGGCCACTTCGACAGCGAGATCCAGGTCGGCGCGCTGCGCAACTATGTCTGGGAAGAGGTGAAGCCGCAGGTCGACGAGGTCATCTTCCCGGACGGCAAGCGGCTGATCGTCCTGGCCAAGGGAAGGCTCGTCAATCTCGGCTGCGCCACCGGCCACCCGAGCTTCGTGATGAGCGCGTCATTCACGAATCAGGTGCTGGCACAGGTCGAGCTCTATACCAGCCACGGCAAATACGAGAACAAGGTCTACGTCCTGCCGAAGCATCTCGACGAGAAGGTCGCGGCGTTGCATCTCGACAAGCTTGGCGCCCGATTGACCAAGCTTTCTGCGGAGCAGGCGCAGTATCTCGGGCTGGGGGAAGCGGGGCCCTATAAGCCGGAGCACTACCGCTACTAGCAATTTTAACCGATGTCACCTTGATTTTGTTGAGAAAACTTGGATCATTGTCGGCTGATTGAAGAGACCGTTGAGGCGGTGGACGGCACGCCTTGATCCTTGCTGCTGCCGTGATCGTACTGGCCGTGGTGGTCGCGTTGGGCGGGCTGACGCTGCGCGAGCGCGCTCGGCTCAGCGAGGCCGAGGCGCGCCGTGACGACGCCGCGGCAAGAGAAGAGCGCCTGACCGCGATCGTCGGCACGGCGCCGCTTGCCGGTTTTCTCTGGCATGCCGACGGCGGCGAAAGCGCGCTGGGCACTCTGCCGGGTCAGCCCGCCGCCGGAACCTTCGCCGAATTTCTCGCCCGGCTGGACGCCGGCAGCGGCGAGCGCCTGCTCGCCGCCGCCGCAGCGCTGCGCGCCAATGGCACGGCGTTCGCCGACACCGCGACGCTGACCGACGGCACGGCCTATGCGCTCAACGGCAAGCGCACCGAGCGCGGCGATGCGGTCGTCTGGGTCGCCGACATCAGCCGGACGCGGGCGATCGAGGCGGCGCATGCCGCGTCGCTCGGCGCCGCCGCGGCGCTTCGAGCGATGTTCGAGGCGGTGCCGGTGCCGGTCTGGCGGCGCGACCGCAACCTGGCCCTCGTCGATTGCAACAGCGCCTACGCCGCCGCGCTCGACACGACGCGCGAGGCGGCGCTCGCCACGGGCCGCGAGCTCGCGCCGGAAAGCGGCCGTGGAAAGGCACTCGAATTAGCGCGTGCCGCCGCCGCGGGGACGTCAAGCACCGAAGCGCATCACGTGGTGATTGGCGGCGCCCGGCATCTGATCGAGATCACCGAGACCCCCGACCGCGAGGGCGGCACGATCGGTTTTGCCATCGACCGCACCGACCGCGAAGCCGCCGAAGCCGAGCTGCAGCGCCACATCAATGCCCATGGCGGGGTGCTCGAAAACATCCATGCCGCAGTGGCGATCTACGGTGCCGACAAGCGGCTCAAATTCTGCAATTCGGCGTTCGCGACACTGTGGGGGATCGAGACCGATTGGCTGGCGACCGGACCGTCGCTCGACGAGCTGCTCGAGCGGCTGCGCGAGCGCCGGCGCATCCCCGAATTCGCCGATTTCCGCGCTTTCAAGCGCCAGCAATTGGCGATGTTCACCTCGCTGATCGAGCCGCAGCAGGAATTGCTCCACCTGCCCGACGACCGTACGCTGAGCCTGTCGATATCGCCGCACCCGCTCGGCGGGCTGGTCTTCGTCTACGAGGACGTGACCGACCGGCTGGCGCTCGAACGCTCCTACAACACCTTGATCGAGGTGCAGCGCGAATCGCTCGACAATCTGTTCGAAAGCATCGCCGTCATCGGCAGCGACGGCAGGCTGAAGCTGCACAACCCGGCCTATCGCAAGATCTGGGGCCTCAGCGAGGCCGATCTCGCCGGCGAGCCGCATATCAGCGAGATCGTCGAGAAGACACGGCGCTTCTACGATGACGGCGGCAACTGGCCGATCCTCAAAGCGCGGATCATCGCCCGCCTCTCGGGCGGCACGCTGGAGCGCGACGTGCTCGACCGCGCCGACGGCGCGGTGCTGCAGGTCGCGACGGTGCCGCTGCCCGACGGCAACATGCTGCTTTCCTATCTCGACATCACCGACACGCAGCGCGTCGAGCGCGCACTGCGTGAGCGCAACGAGGCGCTGGAGACAGCCGGCCGGCTCAAGAGCGAGTTCATCGCCAATGTCTCCTATGAGCTGCGCACGCCGTTGAACGCGATCATCGGCTTCGCCGAGATCCTGGCGAACGAATATTTCGGCGCGCTGACCCCGCGCCAGCTCGATTACAGCCGCGGCATCCTCGACAGCTCGCAACGCCTGCTGTCGCTGATCAACGACATCCTCGATCTGGCGACGATCGAGGCGGGCTACATGACGCTCGAAACGGCGCAGGTCGACATCCATGACATGCTCGACGCGGTGTTGACCCTCACGCGCGAACGGGCGCGCAACCAGAACCTCGAGCTGGAGGTGCAGTGCCCCGACGATATCGGAGCGGTCGAGGCCGACGAGCGGCGCCTCAAGCAGGCGCTGTTCAACCTCGTGTCGAACGCCATCAAGTTCACCCCGCCCGGCGGCTCCATCCGGATCCAGGCCGAGCGCGACTCAAACTCACAGGGTGACGAGCTGGTGCTGTCGGTCGCCGATACCGGGGTCGGGATTCCGGTTGCCGATCAGGCGCGGATCTTCGAGAAATTCGAGCGCGGCGACCCGTCATTGGCGCAGACCGGGGCCGGGCTCGGCCTGTCGCTGGTCAAGAGCCTCGTCGAACTGCACGGCGGCACGGTGACGATGCAGTCGGTCCCCGAGCAGGGCACGACGGTTTATTGCCGCCTGCCGACCCGCCACCGGCCTGAGCCGTCCGCCGAAGCGCCGCGCGAAGCGGCGGTGCATTAGCCGCCCGGCACGCCTTTCGTCGTCGAATACTCGAAATGCAGCGCCTCGCCGGGATGGACGAGCGGGTGGATGGCATGCGCCGCCATCGCCGCCTCGGAAAAGCCGCTGAGGATCAGCTTGAGCTTGCCGGGATAGGTCGCGATGTCGCCGATCGCGAAGATGCCCGGCCGCGAGGTCGCGCAGGTCGCGGGATCGACGACAATGCGATTGTCGTCGAATTCAAGGCCCCAATCGGCGAGCGGCCCAAGCTGGGTCGCGAGGCCGAAAAACGGCAGCAGGCAATCCGCCTCGAGCCGCCGCTCATTGCCGGCGAGATCGGCGACGACGACCGCGCGCAGCCGACCGTCGATGCCGTCGAGCCCGACAAGCTGGTAGGGGGTCACCAGCTCGACGCGCCCGGCCTCCGCCAGATGCTGCAGCCGGCTGAGCGATTCCGGCGCGGCACGGAACTTGGCGCGGCGATGCACCACGATGACCCGCTCAGCCAGCTCGGCGAGCGACAAGGCCCAATCGACCGCGGAATCGCCACCGCCGGCGATGACGACCCGCTTGCCGCGGAAGTCCTCGCGCCGGCGCACCAGGTAGAAGACGCTCTTGCCCTCGAATGCGTCGATGTCGTCGAGCGGCGGGCGATTGGGGCCAAACGCGCCGCCGCCGGCCGCGATCACCACCGCGCGCGCCGCGACCCGGACGCCGCCGGCCGTGGTGACGACGAAGCCGTCACCCGCCCGGTCAAGCCTCGTCACCGCGTGGCCGAGATGGTAGGCCGGGGCAAACGGCGCGGCCTGTTCAAGGAGGCGGTCGACCAGCAAAGCGGCGTCGATTCGCGGATAGCCGGGAATGTCGTAGATCGGCTTCTCGGGATAAAGCGCGGCGCACTGCCCGCCCGGCACGTCGAGCGCGTCGAACACATGGCACCTCATATCGAGCATGCCGCACTCGAACACCGCGAAAAGTCCGACCGGCCCGGCACCGATGATCGCCACGTCGGTGGTACGCGCATCCACTTGCATGCGGCGACTTTAGAGACAAGGCGGCGACATGCAACCCGCTGTTGCCCCCGCGCCGCAGCCGGGCATACAAGCACGCATGGCGACGGTCGACCTGCCGGACGAACATGTCACCGCGGCGCTCGCGGCGCGGCTCGCCGCGCTGGCGCGACCGGGCGACGTGATCGCACTCAAGGGCGAACTGGGCGCGGGCAAGACCAGCTTCGCGCGCGCCTTTATTCGGGCGCGTGGCGGCAACGAGGACGTGCCGAGCCCGACCTTTACACTGGTGCAGACCTACGACCTGCCCGGTGGCACGGTCTGGCATTTCGATCTCTACCGGCTGCGCGCGGCCGAGGAAGCCTGGGAGCTCGGGATCGAAGAGGCGTTCGACCAAGGCATCGCGCTCATCGAATGGCCGGAGCGGCTTGGTGTCTTGCTGCCCTCTCGGCGGCTTTTGATCGAGCTCCATTTCGCGGCGGAAGCGGGCGCCCGCCGAGCGATCTTGTCGGGCTCGGGCGACTGGGCGCCACGGCTGGCCGCGCTGGCAGTGGCGGCATGATGGCGCGCCAGGCGGCGATCGCCGGGTTTCTCGCCATGGCCGGCTGGCGCGACGTCGCTTCGGCACCGCTGGCTGCCGACGCTTCGTTCCGCCGCTATTTCCGGCTGATCGACGGCGAGCGCCGCGCGGTGCTGATGGATGCGCCACCGCCGCACGAGGATGTCCGCCCGTATGTCACGGTCGCCGAGATGCTGCGCGGTCACGGCCTCAGCGCGCCGGAGATCTTCGCCGAGGACGCCGAGCTCGGCATGCTGTTGATCGAGGATTTCGGCGACGACACCTATACGCGGCTGCTGGCACGCGGCGCCGACGAGACGCAGCTCTATATGCTGGCGATCGACACGCTGGTCGCGTTGCAGCGCGCTGTGGCCCAACCGCCGGCGCTGCCTCATTATGATGAGGAGGCGCTGCTGCGCGAGGCGGCGCTATTGATCGAATGGTACGCGCCGGCGGTGCTCGGCGCGCCGCTGTCGCGGGAAGCGCAAGACGAGTATCTGGCGCTGTGGCGCGAGTTGGTGCCGTTGATCGAGACCGGCGCGCCAACCTTGGTGCTGCGCGACTACCATGTCGACAATTTGATGCTGCTCGAAGGGCGCAGCGGAATACAAGGCTGCGGCCTCTTAGACTTCCAGGACGCGCGGGCCGGTCCGGCGAGCTATGACCTCGTCTCGCTGCTCGAAGACGCGCGACGCGACGTGCCGGCGGCATTGCGCGAGGCGATGACCGAACGGTATCTCGCGGCGTTTCCGGGCATCGACCGCGGCGAGTTCCACCGCGCGGCGGCGATCCTCGCGGCGCAGCGCAACGCCAAGATCATCGGCATCTTCACCCGGCTCTGGCGGCGCGACGGCAAGCCGCAATATCTCGTCCACGTCCCCCGCGTCTGGCGGCTGCTCGAAGCCGACCTGCGGGAACCGGCGCTGCGCCGGCTCGGCCGTTGGATCGATCGGCATCTGCCGCTCGCGGTGCGGCGCATACCCGATCGTCGGGACGCGGCGTGAGCGGAGCAAACTCGCCAACCTCGGCAATGGTGCTGGCCGCCGGGCTCGGCACGCGCATGCGCCCGGTGAGCGACCACTTGCCGAAGCCGCTGATCGAGATTGCCGGCCAAACCCTGCTCGACCACGCGATCGAGCGGCTGGAAGCGGCAGGCGTCGAGCGCGTCGTCGTCAACCTGCACTACAAAGGCGACATGATCGCCGCGCGACTCGCCCGCCGTTCGCGGCCGCGCATCGAGCTCTCGCGCGAGGAGACGCTGCTCGAAACCGGCGGTGGCGTGAAACACGCGCTGCCCCTGCTCGGCGACAGCTTCTTTGTCGTCAATGGCGACATCATGTGGCTCGACGCGCTCCAGCCGGCGCTGCGCCGGCTCGCCTCCGCGTTCAATCCGAAGAAGCTCGACGCGGTGCTGCTGCTGCAGCGCACGGTCACGGCGATTGGCTATGAGGGACGGGGCGACTACTTCCTCGATGCTGCCGGCACGCCGCGCCGCCGCGGCGAACGCGAGATCGCGCCCTATATCTTCGCCGGCATCCAGATCCTGCACCGCCGATTGTTCGGCGGCGTCGACGATACCGTGTTCTCGCTGAAACGGCTTTACGACCGCGCCGAAGATGCCGGCCGTCTCGCCGCCATCGTCCATGACGGCGAGTGGTTCCATGTCGGCACGCCTGAGGGTCTCGACCGCACCCGCGCCCGCCTCGCCGAGTTGCGGACCGCGCGCTGACGCGGGGTCAAAAGGTGCACCCGCACATCTACACCATCGCCGCCGACCGGCCGTTTCTCGCGACCCTGGCGAAGGGGCTGGTGGCGTTGGCCGGCGGCGACCCGCTGCGCCTGCCGCGGATGACGGTACTGCTGCCGACGCGGCGCGCGGCACGCAGCCTGCGCGAAGCGTTCCTGCGCCTCACCGGCGAGGGCGGCGACCCCGGCGCACCGCTCCTGCTGCCGCGAATGAGGCCGATTGGCGATCTCGACGCCGACGAATTCGAGTTCGCCGACGACGAGACGCTTGCCGTGCCGCCAACGATCCCGGAACTGCGGCGGCGCCTGCTGCTGACCCGGCTGGTGCTCGAATGGAGCGACGGCGAGCAGGCGCTGCTGCCGGGCCAGGCGGCGGGGCTCGCCGCAGCGCTCTCCCGGTTGATCGACGCCGCGGCGACCGATGGCGCGAGCTTTGCCGAGCTCGCGAAGCTGGCCCCCCTCGATCTCGCCGAACACTGGCAGGTCGTGCTGCGCTTTCTCGACCTGCTGCCGGGCCGGTGGCCGGCGATCCTCGCGGCCGAAGGCGCGCTCGACCCGGCGGAACGCCGCAACCGGCTGCTGCTGCGCCAAGCCGAGGCGTGGCGCAAGACGCCGCCGCGCGATCCGGTGATCGCCGCCGGATTGGTCGGCGGCATCCCGGCGCTCGAAGAGCTGACCGGGGTGGTGGCCGGGCTGGAGCACGGCGTGGTGATCCTGCCGGGGCTCGATCGGGCCGCCGCGCCGGGCCAGTGGGAAGCGATCGCCGATGATCCGGCGCACCCGCAATACCTGCTGGCGCGACTGCTCGACCGGCTAGAGCTCGGCGCCGACGACGTAAGCGAGTGGCAGCCGGAAGGGACAAGCGAACGCGGCACGCGGCTGCGCCTGGTGTCGGAGGCGCTGCGTCCGGCAAACCTTACCGATGCCTGGCGTAACCTGCGCCCGGAGCCGGAAAGCGTACTGGCCGGGCTCAGCCGCTACGATTGCGCGAGCCCGCAGCAGGAGGCGGTGACGATCGCGCTGCTGCTGCGCCGCAAGCTTGAAGAGCCGGGCGCGACGGCGGCGCTGGTAACGCCGGACCGCGAGCTGGCGCGCCGCGTCGCCGCCGAATTGCGCCGCTGGCAGATCGATATCGACGATTCCGCCGGTCTGCCGCTGCCGCGCACCCCACCCGGCGCGTTCCTGCGCCTGGTGCTCGAGATGGCGGCGAGCGAGCTGGCGCCGGTGCCACTGCTGGCGGCGCTCAAGCATCCGCTGGCGGCGGGCGGGCTCGCGCCCGAGGAATTTCGCGAACTGGCGCGCCGGCTCGAAGACCGCATCCGCGGACCGCGCCCGGCGCCTGGCCTCAAAGGCTTGCGCGACGCGCTGCGCGGCGACGATCACGAGCTGCGCCGGTTCATCGACCGGCTCGAATTCTGTCTCGGCGACTTGCCGGCGCTGCTTGGGGCAGAAGAAGCAAGCGTCGTGGGACTGGCGAGCGCGCATATCACGGCGGCCGAACGGTTCGCCCAAACCAATCTCCCCGGCCGTGACGCGAACGGCCGGGCACGTCTGTGGCGCGAGGCGGCGGGTGAGGTCGCCGCCACATTCTGCCACGATCTGCTCGACGCGGCGCGCGACTTCCCCGAGCTGCCGGGGCGACACTATCCGGCGCTGTTCGAGGCGCTGTCCGCGGGTCGCGTGGTACGCCCCGCTTATGGTCGGCACCCGCGCCTGGCGATCTGGGGTCTGGTCGAAGCGCGGCTGCAGCAGGCCGATCTGGTCGTGCTCGGCGGGCTCAACGAGGGCACTTGGCCCGGCCCGGTTCCGGCCGATCCGTGGATGTCGCGGCCGATGCGGGCCGAATTCGGCATCGCCCTGCCCGAGCGGGCGATTGGCATGGCCGCGCACGATTTCGTACAGGCGCTGGGCGCGCCCGAAGTGGCGCTGACCCGCGCCGCGCGCCAGGAAGGCGCGCCGACCGTGCCGTCGCGCTGGTTGTTGCGGCTCGATGCGGTGCTGCGCGCGGTCGGCCTCGAAGCCCGGCTGGGCCCCGACCCGGAGATCGCCGCGGCCGCCGCGCTGAGCGATCAGCCGCACGAACTGCAACCGCTACCGCGTCCCGAGCCGCGGCCACCGCTCGCGTCCCGTCCGCGCCAGCTGCCCGTCACCGAGATCGAGACCTGGCGGCGCGACCCCTACGCCGTCTACGCGAAGCACATCCTCAGGCTCAAGGCGCTCGACGCGCTCGATGCCGACCCCGACCGCGCCGATCTCGGCATCGCGATCCACAACGCGCTCGCCGAGTTTGTCCGCCGCCATCCGCATGACCTGCCGGCGCATGCCGAGCGCGAGCTGCTCGAGATCGGCGAATGGAAATTCGGCTCGTTGCTGTCGCGGCCGAGCGCCTGGGCATTCTGGTGGCCGCGCTTCGAGCGGATCGCCCGCTGGTTCGTCGCCGAGGAGCAAGCACGGCGCGCCGGAATTGCCGAAAGCCGCAGCGAGGTCGAGGGCAAGATCGCGATCGACACCCCGGGCGGCAGCTTCACGATCATCGCGCGCGCCGATCGGGTCGATCAGCTTGCCTCCGGCGAGCTGGCGGTGATCGACTACAAGACCGGGTCGGTACCGCGCAAGCAGGACATCGCCGCGGCGATCGCGGTGCAGCTGCCGCTCGAAGGGGCGATCGCCGCCGCCGGGGGGTTTGACGGCATTGCCGCGGCACCGGTCGCGACGCTGCAGCACTGGAAGCTCGGCGGCGGCAATCCGGCCGGCATCGTCGACCCGGCAAGCGACGAGCCGGCGGCACTGATCACACAGGTGCTGGCCGCGATCCGCGTGCACATCGCGCGCTACGACGATCCGGCGATGCCGTACCGCGCGGTGCCGATCGCGAGGTGGCGGCCGCGCTATTCCGATTATGCGCATCTCGAACGTCTCACCGAGAGCGAGGACGAGTGGTGATGCGCGGGCAGGGCGACGCCGACATCGCGCAGCGCAAGGCGCTCGACCCGGCCGCGTCGGTATGGGTGTCCG
>JASHUW010000348.1 GCA_030039815.1 Alphaproteobacteria bacterium | reverse complement strand
GCGTCTATATCAGCGACCCCAACGGCTACGGCGTCGAGCTGCTCTATGAGCTGCCGCGCGAGATGTGGGAGGACGATATCGACACCGCACTGAACTGGGCCGAGAACCTGCCGACCGAGGGCGAGGCCGCGCTCGTCGACGAGATCGAGAAGGCCCCGAGCTTTGGCAAAGCAGCGGCGGAATAAGCGGAACAAGGGAGGCAAGAAATGGCATCACCGGTCGGCATCAACCATGTCGTGCTCAATGTCCGCGACATGGACGCCTCGCACAAATTCTGGACCGAGATCGTCGGGCTGAAGCAGGTCGGCGCGCTGCACCCGCGCGCCGAAATGGGCAAGACGCCGCGCATGCAGTTCTATAGCGGCGACCATGACGGCAAATACACCCACCACGACGTGGCGCTGGTCGAGAACCCGAACCTGCCGCCGCCCGCGGAGTGGGGCCTTTTCGACAAGCCGGTGGCGATCAACCACATCGCCATCGCGATGCCGGGCCGCGAGGCCTTTGTCGCCAAGCTCGCCGAGCTGCAGCAGAAGGGCGTCAAGTTCAACATGCGGGTCAATCACGGCGTGACCCACAGCGTCTATATCAGCGACCCCAACGGCTACGGCGTCGAGCTCCTCTACGAGCTGCCCCGCGAGATGTGGGAACGCGACATCGACGCCGGCATCAACTATTTCGAGCCGCTGCCGACCGAGGGTCCGCAAGCCCTGATCGACGACCTCGAAAACGCCCCGAGCTTCGGCAAAGCCGCGGAGTAGCCGGCGCCCGCATGCGCTTCGCGCCTCTCGTCGAGCGTATCGCGGGCCGCGGCGTCGGCACCTGGGACACCCATGTCCGGGCGCGGCAGCTCATCGATGGCGGCGCCGACGTTATCCTGTTGACCGTCGGCAACCCGGACCAGACCCCGGCCGCGACAATGATCGACGCGACGGTCGCCGCGCTGCGTGGCGGCCGCACGCTCTACGCCCCGACCATCGGCTACCCGGCGCTGCGCGCCGCGATCGCCGAGCGCTGCGCGCGGCGCTCCGGCCGGCCTTGCACCGCCGACAATGTCGCCGTGGTGCCCGGTGCGCAGGGCGGGCTCTACGCCGCGGTGATGTGTCTCGCGGGCGCCGGCGACGAGATCATCCTGCCCGAGCCGATCTACGCCACCTACGAGGGCATTGTCGGCGCCGCCGGCGCGCGGCTGGTGACGGTGCCGCTCGACCCCGCGCGCGGCTTTCATCCCGACCTCGCCGCCATCGCCGCCGCGATCACCCCGCAGACCCGCATCATCTGGATCAACACGCCGCACAACCCCACCGGCGCGGTGTTCACCGCCGACGAGATGGCGACCATCGCCGCGCTCTGCCGCAAGCACGACCTGTGGCTCCTCTCCGACGAGGTCTACGAAGATCTCGCCTTTGCCCGGCCGCATGTCGGCGCCTGGTCGCTGCCCGGCATGGCCGAGCGCACCGCAGTGGTGTCGAGCCTGTCGAAATCGCACGCGGTGCCGGCATTCCGGCTCGGCTGGGTGGTCGCCCCGCCCGAGCTCATCCGCCACATGAGCAACCTCTTCCTCAGCGTCACCTATGGCAGCCCCGCCTTCATCCAGGACGGCGCGCTGGCGGCGCTCTCGACCGAGCTGCCCGAGGTCGCCCGGCTGCACGACGACTACGAGACCCGCGCCCGGCTGATGTGCGGCATTCTCGAAAGCGCGCCGCGCTGCCGCGTCGTCGCGCCCGAAGGCGGCATGTTCGTGCTCTTGGACATTCGCGGTACCGGGCTCGACGCGCAGGCGTTTGCCGACGGCCTTCTCGACAGCGAACGCGTCGCGGTGCTGCCCTGCGACGGCTTCGGCGCCAGCGCCGAGGGTCATCTGCGCATTTCCTTGGGCGCGCCGACCCCGCGCATCGAGGAGGCCGGCCATCGCATCGTCCGCTTCGCCCAGCGCCTCGCGCAGCGCCCGCCGGATTGAGCGTCCCTCTCCGCCCATTGGGGGGAGAGGGTGCCCGACGCGAAGCGGCGGGCGGGTGAGGTGGGAATGCGCTGGCGTCTCTGGAATCCCCCACCTCACCTGACCTCTCCGCCCCCGGGGGCGGAGAGGGAGTGGTTAAGGCGCCGCGGATAACGACTTCACATGGAAGGAGAATACAAATGCCCCGCATCGGATATCTGTTGCCGACCCGCGAGCGGGTCATGCAAGGCCACCCCGCAGCGGCGCCGCTGCTGGCGCTCGCCGAGCGCGCGGAAAATCTCGGCTTCGATTCGGTCTGGGTCGGCGATTCGCTGCTGGCGCGCCCGCGCCACGACCCGCTGACCCTGCTCGCCGCCGTCGCCGCGCGCACCAAAAAGGCCGAGCTCGGCACCGCGGTGCTGCTGCCGGCGCTGCGCAACCCCGTCGTCTTGGCGCAGCAGATCGCCACCCTCGATCAGATCAGCACGGGCCGCACCATCCTCGGCGTCGGCATCGCCTCGGACAATCCGCCGATCCGCGCCGAGTTCGTCGCCGCCGGCGTGCCGTTCGAGAAGCGCGTCGGCCGGATGATGGAAGGGCTGCGCCTCAGCCGCGAGCTGTGGACCGGCCAACCCGTCAGCTGGAACGGCCGCTGGGTCATGGAGAACGCGGTGCTCGGCCCGACCCCGCACCGGCCGGGCGGCCCGCCGATCTGGATCGGCGGCATGGTGCGCGCGGCGCGCGAGCGGGTCGGCCGGCTCTATGACGGCTGGTTCCCCAACGCCCCCGACCCAAAGGGCTGGGGCGAGCAATTCCGCGAAATCCAGGACATCGCTCGCGACGCCGGCCGCAAGCCCACGGACGTCACCGGCGCGATCTACCTGACCCTGACCATCGACGAGGACAAGGCCCGCGCCGAGCAGCGCATGGATGGCTTCATGGAGAATTATTACGGCCAGCCCGCCGCGGCGATGCGCGGCCGCCAGGCAAACTATGCCGGCCCCGCCGCCGGCGCGGCGACATGGCTCAAATCCTATGTCGACGAAGGCGCCAGCCACCTTGTCCTGCGCTTCGCCGGCGACCCCGAGCGGCAGATGGACACCATCGCCCGCCTGCGCCAGGAGCTGGGGTGGTAAAAGAAAACCTCGTCGCGGAGGTCACCCAGATTTCGCAGAGGCCGCAGAGGTGACGAGTTCGGCGCGAAGCGCCGATAAACCACGAAGACGTAGAGATCACGGAGGTCTCCATCGCATGGCATCTCGGTGCCCTCCGTGTCTCCGTGGTGACATCAATCGGCGCTACGTGCTCGATCGTTCACCCCCCGGGTCTGCGCCGATCCGATGTCCCCGGACCATCAACTGATCGAGATTGACAGATCAACGCTGAAGCGAATTAATCGCCACACTGATCGCTCACCGGCTGTACCTCATGTTCCGTAAGTTGCTCGTGTTCCTCCTACCGCTCATCCCGTCGGTTGCGGCGGCTCAAATGCCGCCGGGCTCTCCTTATGTCGGCATGGCGGGCGGGGTGAATTTGGCTGGCTCGCCGCTGTCATACGACGGACATGTGCAGTTCGACACGGATGCCGGCGGCCTCGGGCTCGCCGCTCTCGGCTGGGCGTTCGGCAACGGTTTTCGCGTCGAACTCGAAGGCAGCTACCGCTCCAACGGGATCAGCAACATCGACACGCTGCGGGTCAATGGACGTCGACAGCCTATAGGTCTTCTGCAAAATTCCGCGCCGGGCCTCAACACTTGGGCGGCTATGGTCAATGGCGCATACGACATCCCGCTTGCCAATTTCGGTCTCGCATGGCCGTTCCAACCCTATATCGGCGCCGGCGTCGGCTTCGCGTGGGTCGATCCCTCCGATGCTAGCGGCGTAGAGCCGGCGATCATCCATCTGCCGGACAACAACACCTACACGGGGCCGGCGGCAATTAGCTACGGCTCGGCCAGCGCATTCGCCTATCAAGCGATAGCCGGCGCCTCACTGCCGATATCGCTACTACCGGGACTCGAGGCGACGCTGGAATATCGCTTCTTCGGCACGACCGAAGCCAATCTCGAGGACACCGCCGTGGCGCTGACCACGAACACGATCAACGGCGCCATCCCATCCGGCACCAACCATCACGGGACCGCGTTGAACGACAATTCCGTACTGCTCGGCCTCCGCTATCGCTTCTAGCGCCCGCACGCCCGCGCAACTAAATCCCTCCATCGTCATTCCCGCGCAAGCGGGAACCCATGAACACGGGCTCTCGCCGGATTGGCACTGTCCGTGTGCCTGGGTTCCGGGTTCTGGCTTCGCCAGCCCCGGAATGACAGAGTTTTTATCATAACAGCAATGTTAAAATCGAATAATACCTTCTCTAGCAATTAAGAACAAAGCACGTACATAACCCTGTGTGAGCCACACCCCGACCATATCGCAGCCGACCCCACTCCGCTGGATCGACGCCATCAGACCGGCGTTGATCCGCGGCGCCTATCGCGCGTTCATGCCCGTGCTGCTGCGGCTGTTCCTCGCGGCCACAGAATATCGTCGCGACAACCGGCTCGGCCGTTGCTGCGGCGCCGCGATCCTCTCTCTAGCTCGCCAGCGGGTGCGGCTTGGGGTTGGACCCGTCGGTGAAGCGGGTGAGGCGGAACGGCGTCGGGTCGACGATGGTCGGCCCGCCCGCGACCATGTCCGCCACCAGGCGTCCCGCGCCCGGCCCGATGCCGAAGCCGTGGCCCGAGAACCCGGTCGCGATAAAGAACCCCGGCACCGCATCGACCGCGGAA